>JAEELG010000078.1 GCA_016288775.1 Bacteroidales bacterium
AATTTCCGGGATCTGTTCCTCTACCTCGCCGCCCATACCCTTGGCTCGCACGCAAAAATCGTGGGCGCCGCCTCCTACGGGAATCTGTATCTGGAAAGCCCGGGAGAGTTTGTCCGATATTGTTTTACTGACCGAAAAAGCCTATCTTTGTAATTATGGATATCAAACTCAACCTCGGCGCCGACAGCTCATAACTCACCGCCGAACCGTTCTTGAGTGAGATCAGCAGGAAAAGGACATCATCCTTCACAAAAATGTTCTCGCAGAGGATGTCTATCCCGTATCCTCGCGTGCCTATATGGTAGAGTTCCTGTTTCATATTGGAGATTTCTTCAAAGTTGAAAGAGGCCGACGGCCACGAAATCCTTGCTTCCGTCCACAATCTTGGCCACGATGTCCCGGGAGCCGAGATTCACGTACTTCAGCTCAGAGGCAAAACGCAGAAGCACCTCCTGCGAGGTCGAGATAAAAAGCGTATCCGGGGCCTGTGCAAGGCCGATTCCGGAGCATGCCCACCCAAGGATAAGGATTACCTCTGTAATTTTACTTGCTGGGTACTTGCCGAAGAACCTTGATACAAAATAAATAGCCCGCTCAATAAGAAACGGGCTAAAAGGCTAACTATTTGATTATCAAATCAATATTCTTCCTCGTTAAAGAAAAAATCCTCCTTGGTAGGATAGTCGGGCCAGATGTCCTCGATGGTTTCATATATCTCGCCTTCCTCCTCAAGCTCCTGAAGGTTCTCGATGACCTCCTCGGGGGCGCCGGAGCGGTTGGCGTAGTCGATAAGTTCGTCTTTTGTTGCCGGCCACGGAGCATCGTCCAGGCTGCTGGCTAATTCAAGAGTCCAATACATAACGAAATAGTCATTAGTGTTTAGGGCGCAAAGATATAAAAATATTCTCAAGTGCAAATATTTTTGAGTACTTTTGCAACATGACTTACGTAAAAGACGAAATTTACTCTCCCGACACCACCGCGGAAATAGCCGGACACGTGAAGGAAATACTCCGCCTGCTGGGCGAAGATACCTCCCGGGAAGGTCTGCTCAAGACTCCTGAGCGCGTAGCTAAAGCATTGCAGTTCACCACGAAAGGATACAACGAGGACGGCATAGAGATAATCCGCCAGGCAATCTTCGACGAGAAATACCAGCAGATGGTGCTGGTGAAAGACATAGAGCTGTACAGCACCTGCGAGCATCACATGATGCCCTTTATCGGCAAGTGCCACGTGGCCTACATCCCCAACGGAAAGATTACGGGACTGAGCAAAATCGCCCGCGTGGTGGAGACTTTCGCCCGCCGCCTGCAGGTGCAGGAGAGGCTCACGGTGCAGATCCGCGACTGCATCCAGGAGGCGCTGCATCCGCTCGGCGTGGCCGTAGTCATCGAGGCCAACCACACCTGCATGCAGGTGCGCGGCGTACAGAAATCGAACGCCATCACCACTACGTCTGCATTCAGCGGGGTATTCCTGAGTTCGTCGCGCACCCGCAACGAGTTTTTAAACCTGATCCGGTAGCGGAACTCCTAATCCGTCATTCTTGACAGCCGCTCCAGGTCGTAGTCGGCGCGTATCTTGTCGATGATGGCACATACCACCTGGAAGGTGCGTGAATCCTTCGTATAGACCGCCGGAGTGGCGAACGCCACCCTTCCCTGCCGCTTGAGCTTGAGCGCCGACGCGCGCTTCTTCTCAGACGCCGGATTGTAAACGGCGATGGAGTTGCCTCCGAACATGCTTACTATCTTCATGCAGGGCACGTCGGTCTCGCCGTCGCCGAAATAAATCATATTGGTAAACGGTATGCGCTTCTTGTCGTCGGCTATGGAGGCGTTGACACGTTTGTTGTCGCGAGAACTGAAGATGCCCTTGGAAATCTTGAACAGGAACTGCGTCTTAGCGGTGTAGTCGACGGCGATTCCCGGCCATTCGGCCTCACCTTTTTCGTCGTAGAGGAAGGAACCGGCGAAGATGTGCTTGAACTCGCCTGCGATTGGACTGCCCTCGATTATCTCCTTGAGGCCGCTGGAATTGATATAATGCTCCACCTGCACGCCGTGGCTGCGCCCGTATTCGTTCACCAGCGAGAACCATTCGCGCACGCCGTCGAAGAGTTCGATGCCGGCGCCGAACTGCCGCATCTGGTCGCGCCGCAGGGATATGCCCTGCTTGCGGGCCTCGTCGTACATGAGCTTCATGTATGCAAGCACGTTGGATGCGTCCTGTCCTATTGCGATGCAGTCGCTCATGCGCCAGAATTCCTCGGGAGTGGATCCTACCGCCTGGATAAAACCGAACTCCTGCATGTTGCCCGGAGAAAGGGTGCCGTCGAAGTCGTAAATCAACGCGACTATGGGTTTTTTCTTCATGATTTTCGCCCCTATAATTGATATTTCGCCACAAATATCGTAATAATTCGCCACATACGCACCCACGGGATTGCAAAATATGCGGCGCAGGCCTACTTTTGCCCTGCTAAAACAAAATCCTAATTCTTAGATATGCCTAATTATCCTCACTACCTGGAAAGCTTGCAGAACGCAACCCGCAAGTACTGGGACAAGGCCGCTCTCAACACAATCGGCGGCGACGCATTCACTTACGGCCAGATGGCCACCCAAATCGAAAAATTCCACCTCGTATTCAACAAGCTCGGCTTCAAGAAAGGCGACAAGATCGCCCTCTGGGCCCGCAACGGCGCCCGCTGGGGCATGAGTTACCTCGCCGTGAACACATACGAGACCGTAATAGTTCCCCTTCTGGCAGATTTCACTCCGGACAACGCCGCATTCCTGGTGAACCACTCGGAAAGCGTCGCTCTCCTCACCAATGCCGACAAATTCGCCAAGATGCCCGTGGACAAGATGCCCAACCTGCACCTGGTAATCGACATCGACTCCTGGAAGTGCCTTTGGGCCAAAGACGAGGCCACCAAAGCAACTTACGATACCATGGAAGACCTTTTCGATGCCAAGTGGGCAGACGGCTACGGTCCTTCCAACGTCGTCTATCCCACAGATAACTGGGATGACCTTTCCGCCATCAGCTATACTTCCGGCTCCACCGGAGACCCCAAGGGCGTAATGCTCACCTACCGCAACTTCAGCGCGAACGTAGACTTCAGCCAGCGCAAGATTCCCGCCGGCGAGCGCATGGTGTCCATGCTTCCCATGGCCCACATGTACGGCCTGGTGACCGAGTTCATATACCCCCTGTGCAACGGCACCGCTATCTACTGGATGGCCAAGGCACCTACCCCGGCGGCACTCATCAAGGCCTTCTCCGACGTCAAGCCCTACCAGCTCATCACCGTTCCCCTCGTGATGGAGAAGATTTACAAGAGCAAGGTTAAGCCGACGCTGGACAAGCCTGTCGTCAAGGTTCTCCTCAAGATCCCCGGCATAAACAACATCATCTACAAGAAGGTGAAGGACGGCCTCATGGCAGCCTTCGGAGGCGAATGCGACCGCTTCATCATGGGCGGCGCCCCCCTCAACCCCGAGGCCGAGAAACTGTTCCGCCGCATCAAACTGCCTTATCTCGTAGGTTACGGCATGACTGAGGCCTGCCCCCTGCTGGCTTACGAGCACTGGGACAAGTATGTTCCCGGTTCCTGCGGCAAACCCGTCGACTGCGCCACCGTACGCATCGATTCCGAAGACCCCGAGCACGTGGCCGGCGAGATCCAGGCCAAGGGCGAGAACATCACCATCGGCTACTTCAAGAACCCCGAGGCATCTGCCAACGCCTTCACTGAAGACGGCTACCTCCGCACCGGAGACCTCGGCATCATGGACAAAGACGGCAACCTCTTCATCAAGGGCCGCTCCAAGAGCATGATTCTGAGCGCCAACGGACAGAACATCTATCCCGAGGAGCTTGAGGCCATCCTCAACAACCTGCCCTATGTGTCCGAGTCAGTCGTCGTCGACAGGGCGGGCAAGATCGTGGGCCTCGTGTACCTCGACGCAGATGCCATCAAACACGACAAGCTCGACAGCGAGGCCATCTCCGACATTCCCGAGAAGATACGCCTGGGCGCCAACCGCCAGCTGCCTGCATACAGCCAGATAGCCAAGGTCGAGACCGTGCTCGCACCCTTCGAGAAGACCCCGAAGATGAGCATCAAGCGCTTCCTGTACAAATAGTGACAAATTGTCACTGGAATATTATTTGAGATTGTTCAACCGGCCCGCAAAACGGACCGGTTTTTTATTATGGCAAACACAAAAGGACAAATCGGAGTAACTACCGAGAATATTTTTCCGGTAATCAAGCAATTCTTGTACAGCGACCACGAAATCTTCCTTCGCGAGCTGGTCGCCAATGCAGTGGACGCGGAACAGAAGCTCAAGGCGCTGGCGTCCGCCGGAAGTTTCAAGGGAGAGCTGGGTGAGCTCAAGGTTGGAATTGAGCTCGACGAGAAGAAAAAGACCCTGAAGATCATCGACAACGGCATCGGCATGACGGCCGACGAAGTAGACCGCTACATCAACCAGATAGCGTTTTCCAGCGCCGGGGAGTTCCTCGAGAAATATAAGGACCAGACCAACATCATAGGCCACTTCGGCCTGGGTTTCTATTCCGCCTTCATGGTTGCGAAGAAGGTCACCATCGAGTCGCTCAGCTGGCAGGAAGGCGCCGAAGCGGTGAAATGGACCTGCGACGGCTCGCCCGAATTCACCATGGGCGCCTGCAAGAAGGAAGACCGCGGCACAGTGGTCACCCTGTACTTCGACGACGAGAGCGCCGAAGAGTTCGGCACGAAGGGCAAGATCCGCCAGCTGCTCGACAAATACTGCAAGTTCATGCCCGTTCCCGTAACCTTCGGCAAGAAGACCGAATGGAAGGACGGCAAGAGCGTGGAGACAGGCGAGGACGACGTCATCAACGGCATAGAGCCCATCTGGACCAAGGCCCCGTCGGAGCTCAAGGACGAGGACTATCTGAAATTCTACAGGTCGCTCTATCCCATGGAAGAGGAACCGATGTTCTGGATACACCTGAACGTCGACTACCCCTTCACACTCACGGGCGTGCTCTACTTCCCCAAGATAAAGGAGCGCATGGCCATCGACCGCAACAAGATACAGCTGTACTGCAACCAGATGTTCGTGACCGACCACGTCGACAACATCGTGCCCGACTTCCTCACACTGCTGCACGGCGTCATCGACTCCCCCGACATTCCTCTTAACGTGAGCCGCAGCTACCTGCAGAGCGACGCCAACGTAAAGAAAATCAGCACATACATCACCAAGAAGGTGGCCGACAGGCTGGAAGAGATCTTCAAGGAGCAGCGCACCCAGTTCGAGGAAAAATGGGACAATATCAAGCTATTCATCGAATACGGCATGCTGTCCGACGAGAAATTCTGCGAGCGCGCGATGGACTTCGCCCTGCTCAAGAACACCGACGGCAAGTACTTCTCGCTCGGCGACTACCGCAAGGCCATCGAAGGCGGCCAGACCGACAAGGACAAGAAGGTCGTGTACCTATACGCCACCGACGCGGAGGCCCAGTACGGAGCCGTGGAGGCCGCGAAGAACCTGGGGTACGACGTGCTTCTGATGGACTGCGAGCTCGACTCTCACTTCGTGAACATGCTCGAGCAGAAGATTCCCGACACCCGCTTCGCCCGTGTAGACAGCGACACCGCCGACAACCTAATCCCCAAAGAAGACAAGGTGAAGCCCGAGATGAGCGACGACGACAAGAAGGCCCTCGAGGAACTCTTCAAAGCCGTGCTCCCAGAAGGCAACGAGTACCACGTCGAGCCCGAAAACCTCGGTGCGGAAGCCGCTCCCGTAGTGCTTACTCAGAGCGAATTCATGCGCCGCTGGCGCGAAATGAGCGCACTCGGCGGAGGAATGAACTTCTACGGAAGCATGCCGGAGGCATACGAAGTCAAGGTAAACATGGAGAATCCCGTAATCGCACGCATCTGGGGCGACCGCGAGGGCACCGGCGACCTGCTCAGGCAGGTGGTGGACCTCGCCCTGCTCGAAAAGGGCATGCTCAAGGGCAAGGCGCTCGCGGAATTCATTGCCAGAAGCGAAAAAATGCTGGGCTAAATATTTGAAAGTCAAAATTTCTGCTTATCTTTGCGCCCGCATTTGAAAACCGTATGGTTTTGGTGCAATGGGTCCCGGACCCGATCCGGGATGAGTAACACATTTTAAGAAACAGAAAAATGCAACATTTCGAACTGAACGGTCAGATCCGCGAGGTGGCCGGAAAGGCTGCCATCAAGGCATTCCGCAAGCAGGGCCTCGTCCCTTGCAATCTCTATGGCCCCGGCCTCGAGAACGTACTTTTCACCGTTAACGCCAAAGACCTCAAGGCTGTCACCGACACGCCCAAGGCCCACATCATCGACCTCGTGCTCGACGGCAAGAAGAAATACACCGCCGTGCTCCACGAGCTCCAGTGGCACCCTGTGACCGACATCTGCCTCCACGTCGACTTCCTCGCCGTGAACGACAAGAAGCCCGTCAACATTGAGGTTCCCATCGTTATCACCGGCCATGCAGTCGGTGTCCAGAAGGGTGGCAAGTTCTTCCAGAACGCCCGCAAACTCCGCGTCTGCGCAACCCTGAAGAACCTTCCCGACGAAGTTACCATCGACATCACCTCCCTCGATCTGGACAAGAAGATCAAGGCCGGCGACGTCAAGCTCGATGGCATTACCGTCACCACCGACAAGGACGCCATCATCTGCGGCGTGAAGACGACCCGCAACACCGTCGTCGCCACCGAAGAGGCTGCCTAATCGTGTCTGACAAGAGTTATCTGGTAGTCGGACTCGGCAACATAGGTGCCGAATACGCCGCCACCAGACATAACATCGGATTCATGGTATTGGACGCCTGGGCTCAGGCGTCCAATATTTCATTCGAAACGAAGCGCTACGGCGACGTCGCAACCGACGCCGTCAAGGGACGCAAGTTCCATCTGCTCAAGCCTTCCACCTACATGAACCTCAGCGGCTACGCCGTCCGCTACTGGCTGCAGGAGCTCGACATTCCGCTGGAGAACCTGATCGTCATCTGCGACGACATCAATCTTCCATTCGGTACCGTACGCATGCGCATGAACGGCAGCGACGGAGGCCACAACGGCCTTGGAAGCGTGGAGGAACTTCTGGAAACCAGGCAGTACGCCCGCATACGCCTGGGGGTAGGTCACGAATTCTCGGAAGGCGGGCAAATCAGATTCGTGCTGGGAGACTTAACCCCCGATCAGCGCGAAGAAGTTGCGGCCATCGCCGTCAAGGTTACTGCCGGAATCAAAACCTGGGCTTTCGTTGGAGCCCAGAAGGCAATGACAGAACTTAACACCAAGCCGAATGTCGCGGAAAATACACCGAATCAATAAGTTATTTTTAAAAATTGATTGTGTATTAAAAAACTTTTTATATATTGCGACAGATTTTTGGCATTTAATACCAACACAATTTTAATACATTTTTCTTATGAAAGCACTTGTTGAAAAAATCAACGCAAACATGGAGGCATTCAAAGTAAATGCCGAGGCACAGGTAGTAAAGGGTAACAAAGCCGCCGGCGCCCGCGCCCGCAAGGCTGCTCTCGAACTCATGAAGGACCTCAAGGAATTCCGCAAGGTTTCCGTGGGCGTTGCAAAAAAATAAAAAATTTTTGCATTTCGATGCAACGTTTCTGAAACCTTTTGCATCTATATAGCAGGTTTAGGTTTTAGTACACGTTTAAAGGTCGGGAGCCGCGAGGTTACCGGCCTTTTGCATCTAAACCAATTCCACATGACTAAGCGCCTGATTTCCACTATGATAGCCTTTACCCTCCCGCTGCTTGCAGCAGCCCAGGGCTTCAGGGCGGTTGTCATACCCGTGGAATTCAGCGACGAAACGTTCAAAGACAAAAACAAGAACGTAGTCGAAAAAATTTCCAGGGCCCGGACATATTTCAACGACCAGTTCAGTCCTGTAAAGTCATTTTCTTTCGATATTCTCCCCACCGTCAGGCTGCAGAAAGAGCTTTCCTGGTACGGCGCCAATTCTTCCAGCGCCAAGGACAGCCGCATCGACGAGCTGGTTCGGGACGCCGTCGCAGCTCTCCGTAACGATTTCTCCGTATACGACAACGACGGCGACGGTACAATCGACAACATCTGCATAATTGCGGCAGGCGGCAGCGAGGCCGACGGCGACGGAGCGGACTGCATCTGGCCCCAGCAGCTGTACCTGAAAGAGCGGGGCGGCAGTTTCGCGCGCGACGGCAAGACCGTCGACAGCTTCTGCATATGCGTCGAGAAATCCGGTCTCGGCACTTTCTGCCACGAATTCGCCCACAGTTTCGGCCTTCAGGACCTTTACGACACCGACGGGAATGGCTCCGGAGGCACTGCGCCCGGACTCTGGGGCTCCCTGAGCCTTATGGACAAGGGAGGCGACAACGACGGAGGCAACACTCCCCCCAATTTCTGCGCTATCGAACTTGAGCAGCTGGGCCTGGGCAAGCAGATAGAGCTCAAGCGCGGGTATCACCGCCTGCACCCCATTTCCGAAAGCAAGGAATATCTCCGGATCGACACGGACACCAAGGACGAGTATTTCCTTCTGGAATGTCGCGACAACGCCGGCTGGGACGCCTTCACAGGCGGCAGGGGCCTTCTGGTTTACCACATCGACAAATCCGCCAATAACAGTTGGTATTCAGACTATTACAGGCGCAATCTCACTGCCCGGGAGCGCTGGGATGACAATCAGGTGAACTGCCGTCCCGACCACCAGTGCGCCAGGCTCCTGGCTGCGACCCCCGGCACCTCCGACGTCAGCAAGATGTTCTTCCCTCTCGAAGGGCGCACGGCATTGGGAGCGGAAACCGACCCCTCCCTCAAATACTGGAGCGGCGCCACCTCCTCCCTGGCAATCGACCACATTACGCTGGAACTGGACGGAAGCGTCAGTTTCAACGTAATCACTCCGGTGGTCATGCGCGAATCCATGGTCTTCCAGGACGCCGCCATCTTCAGCTGGAGCGTCGACAACACGCTTTCGGTGGAGAGCTGCACCGTCAGCTGGCATTCCAGCGGCAACAAATCCTACGGAAACATAGGCACCGACACCGCAAACAGGCTGACTGACGGCACCTTTACGGTTACTGTCGAGGGCCTGTCGCCGTCGACAGGGTACGTCCTGCAAATTAAACTGATGTGCAGCGACGGCAGCGTACATGCTTACAGCATGGATTTCACCACCAAGAGCAGGCCCAACGGAGCTCGCCCTTTCATCTACCTGAAGAACATTTCCAGGCGTGACGACGGTTCTTTCCCGACAGGTGAACGCATCCCGCTCAGGATCTTCAACGGCCAGGGAGTGAAACAGGTACAGTGGTTCTTCGATGACATGCGCATAGCCCCCGGCCTGGATGGTTTCTGGTATCTGCGCACCAGCGGCACACTCAAGGCCCACGTATGGTACCAAGACGGCAGCAAGGACGTGATAATCAGAAAAATGGAAGTAAGATGAAAGCACTTCGCCACTTGCTCGCAGCACTCACGGCTGCACTGACGCTGCTTTCCTGCCAGCCGCAGGGAGTCACCGAGCTGTCGACGTTCGTGGCGGACGGCACCGTGCGCCTGGAGGTCGACGGAGTCAGGGTTTTCTCCTACTATGAGACCGGATGCCAGATAGCGCTCAACGAGAAGAGGGGCGAATTCCGGGCACATGACGACACGATGCAGGAGTATTTCATCATTTCGATGGACAAACTGCCCCGAAAAGCAGGCGATGCAGTGAACGCCAACCTGTGCTGGACCGAATCCGGTTACGAAAGAGAAAGACAAAACGTCACCCTCGTTGCCAGAAGCATCAGGGGTGACGTAATATGGCTATGCGACGAAGCTCAGCACAACGCCGCCGTGATCAGGATACTAGAATGATTTTCCGATCTCGATGAAGTCGTCGGCCTTGAGGGCAGCGCCTCCGATAAGTCCGCCGTCGATATCCTTCATTGCAAACAGCTCCTTCGCGTTGGAAGGCTTGCAGGAACCGCCGTACAGGATGGTGGTGTCGTCTGCAACCTGTGCGCCGAACTTGTCGGCCAGGGTCTTGCGGATGAATGCGTGAATCTCTTCTGCCTGCTCCGCAGTAGCGGTCTTGCCGGTACCGATGGCCCAGACGGGCTCGTAGGCGACCACGATGTGCTTCATGTCCTCGGCGGTGAAGTTGTAGAGCACGTTCTTGATCTGGGACTCGCAGACCTCGAAATGACGGCCAGCCTCCCTCTCCTCGAGGTTCTCGCCCACACAGAGGATCACGTCAAGGCCGTTGGCAAGGGCCAGGCGGGTCTTTTCGACCAGCTTCTCATCGGTCTCGCCGTAGTACTGACGGCGCTCGGAATGGCCGAGGATGGTGTACTGGCAGCCAGCGGAAACGAGCATGGCGGCAGATACCTCGCCGGTGTATGCGCCCTTCTCCTTGTCGGCGCAGTTCTCTGCGGAAAGGCCGACCTTGCTGCCCTTCAGGGCTTCCGCAACGGGGCACAGATGGGTGAAAGGAGTAGCAACGATAAGTTTTACATTGGAGGGAACCTCTCCGGATTTGGCGACAACCGCCTTGGCGAGCTCTACGCCCTCGGGAACTGTGGTGTTCATTTTCCAGTTGCCCGCTACTATTTTCTTTCTCATATAATAATTAAAGTTGCGATTGGAATTGCAAATTTACTACATTTTGTCCAACTTTGTGCTCTCAAATGGTTTATATATGAAAAATTTTGTAGAAGAACTCAAGTGGAGGGGAATGATCCACGACATTATGCCCGGAACCGAGGAAGAATTGATGAAAGGGCCTGCTGCGGCATACGTGGGAATCGACCCCACCGGTGACTCGCTGCATATAGGACATCTCGTCAGCATAATGATACTCAAGCACTTCCAGGCATGCGGCCACAAGCCTTACGCACTCGTTGGCGGAGCCACCGGCATGATCGGCGACCCTTCGATGAAGAGCCAGGAGCGCAACCTGCTCGACGAGGCCACCCTCGCCCACAACGTGGAATGCATCAAGGCGCAGCTCGGCAAGTTCCTCGATTTCGAATCCGAAGCCCCCAACAAGGCCGAACTGGTGAACAACTACGACTGGATGAAGGACTACACTTTCATCAATTTCACCCGCGACATAGGCAAGATGATCACCGTCAACTACATGATGAGCAAGGACTCCGTGAAGAAGCGCCTGAGCCGCGACTCCTCCGAGGGCATGTCGTTCACCGAATTCTCATACCAGCTGCTCCAGGGCTACGATTTCCTGTACCTGTACCAGCACCACGGCGTCAAACTGCAGCTGGGCGGCGCCGACCAGTGGGGCAACATCACCACCGGCACGGAGATGATACGCCGCACCGGTGCGGGCGAGGCCTTCGCACTTACCTGCCCCCTCATCACAAAGGCCGACGGCGGCAAGTTCGGCAAGACCGAGAAAGGCAACGTGTGGCTCGATCCCGCACGCACCAGCCCCTACCAGTTCTATCAGTTCTGGCTCAACGTCAGCGACGCCGACGCCGAACGCTACATCAAGATATTCACCATGCTCGACCGCGAGACTATTGAGAATGCCATCGCAACCCACAGGGAGTGCCCTGAAAGGCGCGAACTGCAGAAGCTGCTGGCACGCGAGGTCACCGTCATGGTGCACGGAGAGGCGGAATACGAGAACGCGGTGAAGGCCTCCGGCATACTCTTCGGCAAGGCCACGGCAGACGACCTCCGCAGCCTCGACGAAAAAACCTTCCTGGATGTCTTCGAAGGCGTTCCCACGTTCGAGATCGAGCGCGCCAAACTGCCTCTGGGCATCCTGGACGCCCTGGCGGTGGAAACCACCATCTTCCCTTCCAAGGGAGAGGCCCGCAAGATGATTCAGAACAACGGATTCAGCGTCAACAAGGAAAAGTTCACCGACTTTGGCGGACAGCTTACCGAGGGCGACATCATCGACGGCAAGTACATACTCGCCCAGAAAGGCAAAAAGGACTATTACATCATCAAGATCAATGGATAGCAAGCCCGCAGGAACAAGGCAGCTCAAGGTGGCCCGCGAGCTCCAGAGAGACCTTGCCGAGATAATCCGCAGCAAGGGCATGGCAGTGTGGGGCGGAGCCATGGTGACGGTGAGCGAGGTGCGCATCAGCCCCGACCTCAGCGTGGCCAAGGTCTTCGTCAGCATCTTCCCTTCCGAAAAACAGGCCTCCGTAATGGCTCTGCTAGGAGAGAACAAAAAGGCGATACGCGGTGAACTGGGGCACAAGGTAGCCTCTCAGCTGCGCATCGTGCCCGATATCGATTTCTATCTGGATACGTCCCTGGACTACGCGGAACACATCGACGAGTTGCTGCGCAAATGAACGTTCCGCTGTTCATAGCGGCCAGGTATCTGTTCGGCCGGAAGTCCCACAACGTAATCAATGTGATTTCGGCCATCAGTGCGGCCGGCATGGCCATAGGCACCGCCGCATTGATACTTATACTCAGCGTTTACAACGGATTTGACGCCGTCATCGAGAAGAACGTCGGCGACATCAGCCCCGACCTGCTGCTTGTCAGCGGAGACGGGGCTGCGCATTTCCGGCCCGATTCGGCGCTGGTCGAAAGACTCGCCGCCGACAGCCGCGTGCGCAGCGTGCGCCGCACCCTCGAAGAGAACGTCTTCCTGAGCTACGGCGACCAGCAGGGACTGGCACGGGCCAAAGGCGTCGAGGAGGGATATGGCGAAGACGGAGCGGCTGAACACGTTTACGAAGGCGAATTCCGGCTCCGGAAGGGAGAGCTGCCAAATGCTGTGATCGGTGCCACCATAGCCCGCAAAATGGGCATCCATCCCCGCTTCACGGAACCTCTGACAATGTATTATCCCGACCGTGAAGGGAGGATCTCCCCCACCAACCCTGCAGCGTCCGCGAGGAGCGAGAAAGTGTTTCCCGCGGGCCTGATGAGCATAAGCAGCGACACCGACGCCGAGCTGGTAATCGTTCCGCTGGAACTGATGCGTTCGCTCATGGGCAGCCGCGGCGACGAGGTGAGCGGCATGGAGATCATGCTCGCCGACAACAGCCGCCGCGCAGTGAAGCGCTTCAAGCGCGACTATGCGGCGGAGTGCACCCTTCTCGACCGTTACGAACAGCAGCCCACCCTTTTCAAGATGATGAAGTACGAGAAGGCTGCGGTGTTCCTGATCCTGCTTTTCGTGGTGATAATTGTGGCCCTGAACATCTTCGGCTCTCTGTCGATGCTGATTATCGAGAAGCAGGAAGACATAGGCACCCTGCATGCGCTTGGGGCCGACGACAGGATGGTGAAGCGCATATTCATGACGGAAGGATGGCTGGTATCGCTGGCCGGACTGGCCGTCGGTCTGGTAATCGGAATAACGCTGGCGCTGCTGCAGCAGCACCTGGGCATCGTTAAAATGCCGGGAAATTTCCTGATGGAATCGTATCCGGTGGTGCTCAAGGCAGGAGACGTGCTCCTTACCGCGGCCGGGGTTGCGCTGACCGGCTTCCTGATAGCGGCGGTTTCCGCTATTCCAGCATGTCCATCAGAGCGTCAAGTTCGCGACGGTCTTTCTTCGTAGGGCGCCCGGCGCCTTTTTCGCGTTTCAGCACTATGGTCTCCCTGGGGGCGTGGAACTTGGCCTTCTCGGAGTCGGGCGTGATGTCTTCGGCGAAATCGGGAACCAACTGTGCTCCCATACGGTTCTCACTGAGCTGCAGTACTTTACAGCTGAGGGTGGCTATGCCCTTGTGAACCTCTACAATGTCGCCGATCTTGACAGCCTTGCCAGGCTTGGCAACTGCCCCGTTGATGCGCACCTTGTTGCCGTTGCAGGCCTCGGTGGCCTCGCTGCGGCTTTTGTAATAGCGCACCGCCCAGAGATACTTGTCTATCCTTATGCTGTCCATAGATACATGGCTTTGCGTACGTCTTCCACTTTTTCCGGCTTGACCAGGCCCAGAATCTCGAGGCCGAACGACACGGCATGACCGGCGGAGCGGCCTGTGATGATGCGTCCGCAACGCACGGCGGGCTTGGGTGTGAATATGGCGCCCAGGGCCGTGAGATGGTCTTCAAATCCGTCGAAGCAGGTGAATTCCACACCGTCGAGGGCAGCCGGGCCCAGTTTGGAAAGCACGAGTCCGGGAGCGGCGCAGATGGCGGCCACGGTTCCGCCGGCGGCATAGTGGGCCTTCAGCGCATCGACCAGCGGCTCGCAGGCGGCCAGGTTCTTGGTTCCGGGCATTCCTCCGGGGAAGATCATGAGATCGGTGGCGCAGGTGTCATCTGCCTCCAGTTCCACATCCTCAAGGATGAAGTCGGCGGTTACGTTGATGCCGTGGGAGCTGGTGACGAAGGGCTCGTCGTATATGGAAATCACGTTGACGTCGAGTCCGCCCCTGCGGAGCACGTCGTTGGTGGCGATGGCCTCTACATCCTCGAAGCCGTCGGCGAGAAATATGTTGATACCTTTCATAAACGAAAATAAGTTTCCACAATATACTGATTTTTCCCTATTTTTGTGCAAAATTCGATAGAAAGATGGACGAAAGGAAACTGTACCCCATGAAATTCTGCAGCCTCGCCGACGAGTACGGCTGGGGCACCGACGAGTTCAAACTGGCCGACCTAGGTTACCGTGATTCGCTGGTCTACGACGGCTGGCTTGCCGGAAATGCCATGAGCGAGGTCATGGATACCTACATGGACCGCGTCGTCGGCGAGAACGTGTTCAAGTTCTGGGGAAGGCAGTTCCCGGTGCAGGTCAAGCACATACGCGTGAAGAGCGGGCGCATGCCGCTGAGGGTGCATCCCGACGCCGAAACCGCCGTTCAGCGCTACGATTTCCTGGGACGCGAGAAGCTCTGGTATGTTCTGCGCGCAGGCAACGGCGCCGAACTGCTGATGGGTTTCGTCCGCGATACGGATGCCTCGGAGGTCTATTCCGCCTGTCTCGACGGCACGGTGGACAAGTTGATGAACAAGGTATCCCCCGTCGCCGGGGAGTTCTTCCATATCCGCCCGGGGGTGCCGCACGCGGCCGGCGGAGACATCGAGATTCTGGAGATCAGCGAATCTTCGCCGCTGGATTTCTGCATGTGCGGATGGGGGAAGGAGGTGAGCCCGGAGGAGTTCGACGAGACGCTGAACCTGTCCGACGCCCTGGACTTCATAGACTACCACGCATGGACCGCACCGGAGGCGCCTCATTTCCACAAGGGTGATATGGTTCGCAAACTCATTGATATTCCCGAGTTTACTGTTACCCGCCTGCAGCTCACCGACCCGCTGCACATCTACAGCGAGCGGTTCGATTCGTTCATTCTGTATACCTGCGTGCGTGGCGAGGCGTCGGTGCAGCTTGAGGTTCTGGGGCAGACGGCACGCTTCCCTCTGGAGGCCGGCCGCACCATGCTCGTTCCGGCAGAGTGCCCCGACTTCTTCCTGGTCCCCTCCGACCGCGACACCATGATCCTCGAAACCACCGTCGCCCCGAGGGAGGAAACCGACAGTTATCTGAACAACAATGACGGTCGTTGACAGCACCCCCTCCGAGACGCTGCTCGCTTCGCTTCTCAGCGTCTTGACCATCCCCCTGCACCCCCAAGGGACGGGGGGCGTACCCCCCGACACCCCCTGAGTCGGCCTACGGCCTCCATAAATGCTCTTCGAACCAACTGCAACTTCAAACTACAGTTGCCAGTCTATCGGCGTGCGGCCTTCGGAGAGAAGGAGAGCGTTGGCCTGGGAGAAGTGGCGGCAGCCGAAGAAGGCGCCGCGGGCCAGGGGCGAAGGATGCGCCGCCTGAAGGATGAAGTGGCGGGAGGAGTCGATGAGAGGCGCCTTGGAGCGGGCGTAATTGCCCCAGAGCATGAAGATCACCCCCTCGCATTTATCTGATATGCAGCGGATTACCGCATCGGTGAAGGTTTGCCAGCCGATGCCGGCGTGCGATGTGGGCTCCCCCGCCCTCACGGTGAGCACCGCGTTCAGCAGCAGCACTCCCTGGCGGGCCCAGCCTTCCAGGTTGGGGCGGCCCGACATTCTCACGCCGAGGTCGTCCTCAATCTCCTTGAAGATATTCTTGAGCGAAGGGGGCGCCGGCACGCCGTCGGGCACCGAGAACGAGAGTCCCATGGCCTGTCCGTAGCCGTGATACGGATCCTGCCCCAGGATTACCACCTTCACGTCCGGCAGCGGGCAGAGGTCGAAGGCCCTGAATATCTGCCCTCCGGGAGGGTAGATGCGGCATCCGGAAGCTTTTTCCTGATGCAGCCTGGACACCAGTTCCGCGAAATAAGGCTTTTCGAACTCGGGCGCAAGTGCCTCGCGCCATGATTCCTCTATCTTGACTTGTATCATATCCACAAATATAACGAAAATATGGCTATATTTGTGCGTTATGGAAAAGACAGCACTGTTTCCAGGATCTTTCGATCCGTTTACCGCGGGGCATCTCAATATCCTGCGGCGCGCCCTTACCATGTTCGACAAGGTCATAGTCGCCATCGGTATCAACCAGGACAAGCGCGGTTTCTATACCAACGAGCAGAAAAAAGATATCATACGCCAGGCTGTAGCCGGGCTCGGGAACGTTGAGGTGATCGAATACGACGGACTCACTATCGACGTATGCAGGTCTCTGGGTATCAATCACATAGTGCGTGGCGTGCGAAACATGCTCGATTTCGAGAACGAGCGCGCGATCGCCGACGCCAACCGCCGCCTGGCGCCGGAGATCGAAACCATCATCATCCCTACCGCGCAGGAATTCGCACATATCTCGTCCAGCGCCGTACGCGATATCCTCCGCCACCACGGCGACACTTCCCTCTTCGTCCCCGAAGGGGTGGTTCTGCCGCCTGTGGATTAGCGCCGTGCAAGATTTTTCAGCATTGTGCATTTAATGGCAAAGTGCATTATTATGAAGAAAGTCAAATTCACCGTCCTGGATAAGCTCCTGACGCTGCTGGGATTCTCGTCAGCCATGCTGGTCGGGCAATCATGCGCCATGTACGGCGAGCCATATGGAATCTTCTCCTACAGAATCAAGGTCACCGACGAAGCCAACATCCCCATCCAGGGAATGCGAGTGATTTACAAGTCCGACGGAACCGATGACGCATGGCTCAAAGACACCACGTATACCGATGCTAACGGGCTGGTACAGAAGGAAATCGGTACTCCGATGATCGACACGCGAATGTCATTTGCCATCGATGACGTGGACGGCCCCGCACACGGTGGACTGTATGCTTCGAAGACTGTCGGGTATCATGATCTCGAAAAGGTTCAGACGGAAAAGGGCCGGGGATTCTACGAAGGCAGTTTCGAATACAGCGCCGACGTAAAACTCGAACTCCTGCACGAAGGACAGGACTGACGCGATGGCAGAGAAACTCGGACTCAGGCGCCGTCTGGCGCTGGACATAGCAGGTAAACTCTACGACAATCTGAGGGAGCGGCACCAGTTGATGCAGCTCTTCTGGGAGTGCACGCTGCGCTGCAACCTGAGCTGCCGGCACTGCGGCAGCGACTGCAAGGCAACTGCGGCTTGCAAGGACATGCCGATCGAGGATTTTGCCAGGGTGCTCGACAGCGTTGCCGCGGCCACCGACCCCCATAAGGTGATGGTCAACGTCACCGGAGGAGAACCCCTCATGCGCACCGACCTGGAGCGCTGCGGGCGCATAATCTACGAAAAGGGCTTCCCATGGGGCATGGTTACAAACGGCCTTGCGCTCACCCCGGAGCGCTATAAGCGCCTGCTGCAGAGCGGCCTGCGCGCCATGACCATTTCACTCGACGGAATCGGCGAAGACCACGACTGGATGCGCGGGCGCAAGGGTTCCTATGAGCGCGCCATCGCCGCCATCAGGATGGTGGTGGAGTCCGGAGAGATAGAATTCGACGTGGTGACCTGCGTCAACCGCCGCAACTATCCCAAACTCAATGAAATCAAAGAGTTGCTTATAAGCACGGGGCTGAAGGAATGGCGCCTGTTCACGGTGTTCCCCATGGGGCGCGGCGCCGAAGATCCCGACCTGCAGCTCAGCGGCGAACAGTTCCGCGGACTTATGGAGTTCATCAAGGCCACCCGAAAGGAGGGCCGCATCAAGGCCGCATACGGCTGTGAGGGCTTCCTGGGGCATTATGAAGGCGACGTCCGCGACCATTTCTTCCTGTGCAACGCCGGCATAAGCGTCGGAGGCGTACTCTGCGACGGCAGCATTTCGGCCTGCACCAGCATCCGCGCCGACTACCATCAGGGCAACATCTACAAGGACGATTTCATGGAGGTGTGGAACAATCGCTTCCAGCCCTACCGCGACCATAGCTGGATGTACAGGGACGATTGCGCGGAGTGCAGATTCTGGAAATACTGCCAGGGCAGCGGCATGCATCTGCGCGACGGCGACGGAAAACTCATACTCTGCCACCTCAAACGACTGGAGGAAACGGAAAAATAGCTATATTTGTGCATTATGCGCAAGTTGGCAAGCCTCCTGCTTCCGTTTATCCTGCTTTTTGCCGCCGCTCCCGCCATGGGGCAGCAGGCCGACAGTTTACTGTTCGCGAAGCTGGATTCCATGCTTACCCGCTACACCGCCGCCATCGAGCCGGAGAGTGTCGATGTCAAGAACGCGGAATGCGACTTTCTTATCTCGTCGGTACACGATTCCCTTACTACACAGCACGTTGCGCTATGGTTGTATGACCACTACAAGGAGTCGCAGCTGATGGGCGAGGAGGCGGTGGCCATACACATCTACGACGACTGGTTCAAACCCGGAACGATAGCGATGCGCAGCCGCATCGACCTGTTCGACGCCGAGCTGTTCGCCACCTTCAACCGCTCCACTCTGCTTGGGGAGAAGGCTCCGGTGATAGATGTCTACAACCCCTGCGGCCGCAAGGTCAGGATTCCGCAGGAAGGCAGCTACTCGATCCTTTTCTTCTTCGACACCAGCTGCGGCAAATGCAAGCTAACGGCCCAGATGCTGCCCCAGGTGCTTGAAAAAATCACCTTCCCCACTAAGTTCTACGCCGTATATTGCGGGCAGGACAAGAAAGAATGGAGGCGCTTCCGCCAGGGCTTCAAAGTGCGCAACCGCAAGGTTGGAGTAGTGCACGCCTGGGACCCCGAAGTCAAGAGCGACTACCTCCGCCTTTACGGAGTGATGTCCACTCCCCGCCTGTATTTTGCCGACACCGACGGCGAAATACTTGGCCGACGCCTTGAAATTGAATCACTTGACGAAATTATTCATTATATTTGCGATTACTATGGCCAAACGCAAAAGCAATAAAATCCAGGGAGTGGATCCGGCGTACTTCGACAAGCAGCGCGAAGCCCTTCGACACAGCCACCGCAAATCAGTATTCTTTAACGACAAGGAGCTCGCCGCAATCAACGAGTACTGCCGCCGCTTCAAGGTCAGTTCACGCTCCGCCCTCATCCGCCAGGCTGTCATGGAGCGCGTCCTCCGTGGCCTGGAAGAGAATCATCCTACGTTGTTCTGACCAGACCCTACCACGCTTTGCGCCTTCGCAAAGCTAAGTGTTTTATTATCAGGATATTACCTGTAGTGCCTGCGGCTTCCTGACCGCAGGCAGTTTGCGTAAAAGCAAGATTATCAGCCGGTTGGCTTTGCGGATTACTTTGGCACGGAGATTGACCAATTAAGTGACCGGGAGAATTATGCCCTTTTTACTGACATTTTGACACAATTATGAAACAAGATATCAATATCATCCCTGTGGTGCAGGGTGAAGCGCAGTTCAAACTCAACGAAGCCGACTTGCCAGACGTACTGCCTGTGCTGGCCCTTCGCAACGCGGCCCTTTTCCCCGGAACGGTCTATCCCGTCACCATAGGCAGGGAAAAGTCCGTCCGCCTTATCCAGGACGCCGAGGAACATGATTTCTTTATCGGAGCCGTGCCGCAGACCGACGTGTCGGTGGAGGATCCGGTCGCCGAAGACCTGTATCGATTCGGCACAGTATGCAAGATTCTTAAGACCCTGGAGATGCCCGACGGCACCCTTACCGCCATCCTCCAGGCCTTCCGCCGCATAGAAATCGATGCCGTGGTAGGCATGGAGCCGTATCTCACGGCCCGCGTGCTATACCTGCGCGACCGCAGTTACGACTCTGACAGCACTGACATCAAGGCAGTGTCGGAGACGCTCAAGGACAAGGCCATGCAGCTGCTGCGCTCCTCCAACATAGCATCCCGCGAATCGATAGGCGCCATCAAGGCGGTGGACAACTTCGAGTTCCTGGTGAACTTCGTGGCCACCACCATCGACGTTGAGAATTTCAAGGACAAGATGGAGCTGCTGCAGTACGGCGACGTGAAGATGCGCGCCATGAAGCTCCTCTCCATACTCGACGTCCAGCTGCAGCTGATGAAGCTCAAGCAGGACATCAACCAGAAGGTTAAGAGCGAGATAGACCAGCAGCAGAGGGAATATTACCTGAACAGCCAGCTCAAGACCATCCAGGAGGAACTCGGCATGGATGAGCAGGAAGACTTCGACAAGTTCCGCGAGAGAGCGAAGGACAAGAAGTGGCCCGAGGAAATAGGCAAGGCCTTCGAGAAAGAGCTCGCCAAACTGGAGAAGTACAATCCCAACTCACCGGACTACAGCGTTCAGTACAACTATCTGGAGTTCATGCTCCAGCTGCCCTGGGGCGAGATGAGCGAGGACAATCTGGATCTCAAGAACGCCCAGAAGGTACTTGACGACGACCATTACGGTCTCGACACCGTGAAGGACCGTATCATCGAATATCTCGCGGTGCTCAAGCTGAAGGGCAACATGAAGTCGCCCATCCTGTGCCTCTACGGCCCTCCGGGAGTGGGCAAGACCTCCCTCGGCAAGTCGGTGGCGCGCGCGCTCGGACGCAAGTACGTGCGCATCTCGCTCGGCGGCATGCACGACGAGGCGGAGATCCGCGGCCACCGCAAAACCTACGTGGGCGCCCTTCCGGGCCGTATCCTGAACGGAATCGCGCGCGCCGGCACCTCCAACCCGGTAATCGTGCTTGACGAGATCGACAAGCTCGGCGCCGACTTCAAGGGCGACCCTTCATCCGCCCTGCTTGAGGCTCTCGATCCCGAGCAGAATTCCACCTTCCACGACAACTACCTTGACCTGGACTACGACCTCAGCAACGTGATGTTCATCACAACCGCCAACAGCCTGTCGCCGGTCCAGCCTGCGCTGCTCGACCGTATGGAGCTCATCAACGTATCCGGTTATCTGGCCGAAGAGAAGGCCGAGATTGCGAAACAGTTCCTGCTGCCCAAGCAGCTGAAGGAGCACGGAATCGATTCCAAGGCCCTGAAAATCAGCGCTTCCGGCATCAAGGCCATAATTGACGAATACACTCACGAGAGCGGAGTACGCGGTCTGGAGAAGCAGATAGCAAAGATTGCCCGCGTGACTGCAAAGAAGATTGCCCTCGGCGAGGAGTATCCTACCACCATCAAGCCGGAGCACCTGAAGGAGTACCTGGGTCTGCCCACCAATTTCCACGACCTGCAGAAGGGCAACGAGGCCCCGGGCGTGGTTACCGGCCTCGCCTGGACCCAGATGGGCGGCGAGATACTGTTCGTAGAGAGCTCCGTGAGCGGCGGCAAGGGAGTGATGACCATGACCGGCAACCTGGGCGACGTGATGAAGGAATCCGCGACCATTGCCTACCAGTACATCAAAGCCCATCCCGAGATGGCCAAGATGGACTCCAAGACCTTCGGCGAGAAGGACATACACGTCCATGTGCCCGAGGGCGCAACGCCCAAGGACGGCCCATCCGCCGGCATCACCATGGTGAGTTCCATGGTCTCCGCTCTGCGCGGCGAAGCCGTCAAAAAGGGCATCGCCATGACCGGCGAAATGACCTTGCGAGGCCGCGTGCTGCCGGTCGGCGGAATCAAGGAGAAGATCCTCGCCGCCAAGCGCGCCGGAGTCGGCACCATCGTTATTTCCGAGGAAAACCGCAAGGACGTCGAAGACATCAAGGAAATCTATGTCCGCGGCCTGGAATTCCACTACGTAAAGACGATTGACGATGTAATAAGCTTTATCTTCTAGAAAAGCGCGAAAATATTTTGATAGTTGAAAATTAAACCCTATTTTTGCGTTCCCAATTGATAGACGGGAAGATAACTAACATTTTACTTAATAAAATCATGACTAAAGCAGAAATCGTCAGTGAAGTTGCAAAGGCAACAGGCATTGAAAAAGTAACAGTTCAGACAGTATTCGAGGCAGCAATGGAGTCTATCAAGGGTTCTATCGTCAACGGTGAGCCTGTTTACCTCCGTGGTTTTGGCAGCTTTATCATCAAGCACAGGGCACAGAAGGCCGCTCGCAATATCACCAAGAAGACCACCATCACCATTCCTGCACACGATATCCCTGCATTCAAGCCCTCAAAGGCATTCGTTGCAGAGCTCCAGAAATAATTCATCTTAATATATGCCGAACGGAAAAAAGCATAAAAGACATAAGATGGCGACGCACAAGCGCAAGAAGCGTCTGCGTCTGAACCGTCACAAGAAGAAATAAGTCGCTCTAGGCCCGGCGGGAGATCCGGCGGGTCTTTTGTTTTATCCAGTCCCCAAATGGAAACCGAAAACCAGGAAAAAGACCTTGTGGTCGACGTTGGCTCGGCGGAAGTTCGTCTGGCACTGCTGGAGAACCATCGCCTTATCGAGCTCAACAGAGAATCGAGTCAGGGTCACAGCTTCTCTGTGGGTGACGTTTATCTTGGCAAGGTCAAGAAAATACTCCCCGCACTGAACGCTGCTTTCGTGGACATCGGCGACAGCAAAGAGGCTTTCGTACATTATCTCGACCTGGGTCTGCACTTTGACGCATTCGACAAATTCGTCAGGGAGAGCAACCCGGGCCGGAATATGGCGGAGCTGTACAAGAGTATCAAGATCGGCGAGCCCATATCCAAGGAGGGCCGCATCGAAGACTACCTCAAACCCGGACAGCTCATCATAGGCCAGATTGTCAAGGAACCGATCTCTACGAAGGGATCCCGACTGACTGCGGAGATTTCATTGGCAGGACGCAACATTGTACTGCTCCCTTTCGCACAGAAAGTGAGCGTTTCCCAGAAAATCTCCTCGAAAGAGGAGAAAAGAAGACTCGAGACGCTTGTAGGAAACATCCTCCCCCACAACTACGGAGCCATAATCAGAACAGCCGCAGAAGGCAGTTCCGCCTCCGTGCTCGTAGCAGAGCTCAAATCGCTCATCGAGAAATGGGAGAGTTCCTGGAAGACGATCGCCAAGAACAAGGGCAAATGCCTGCTCTTCACCGAGTACTCCAAAACCACCACCATCCTGAGGGACCTCCTCAACGACACGTTCAGCAACATTTACGTGAACGACGAGAAGATTTACGAGGAGACCCGACGCTACATCTCCCTCATTTCCCCCGAGCAGGAGAAGATAGTCAAGCTTTACGATGGCAAGGAACCGATTTTCGACCATTTTGAGGTCACACGCCAGATCAAGAGTTCCTTCGGCAAGGTGGTTCCCATGAAGCAGGGTGCATATCTGGTCATCGAGACGACCGAGGCCCTGAACGTAATCGATGTGAACAGCGGCACACGCGCAAAGACAAACGACCAGGAGGAGAACACCTTCGAGGTGAACAAACTGGCGGCAGAAGAGATAGCACGCCAGCTCCGCCTGCGGGACATGGGAGGAATTGTCATCGTCGATTTCATCGACATGGACAGCGTCGAACACCGCAACGAGCTCTACAAGTTCATGTGTGAGCTCATGGCAAGCGACAGGGCAAAGCATAACGTGCTGCCTCTCACCAAGTTCGGCCTTATGCAGATTACCCGCCAGCGCATACGCCCCGTTACGGAAATCAACACCACCGAGAAATGCCCCCTCTGCCACGGCACGGGAAAGATAGCGTCCACGGTGGTCATCGACGAGCAGATTGAACGCAAGCTCGCCGACCTCGTGGAAAACACGGGTAAAAGACAGTTCACGCTGAAAGTCAGCCCCATCCTTGGAGCTTATTTGACAAGGGGCTGGAATTCATTCGCAAGCAAGTGGAGACGCAAGTACAAATGCAAACTGAAGGTCGTCGAAATGACCGAACACAGTATCCTGCAGTATGAATTCTATGACGAAAAAGGAAAGGTGCTCGAATAATCGGGCACCTTTTTTTATTCATCTTCCGGCATGGTCTTGCAATACCGGCGCCACTTGTCGAGCAGAGCCGTCATGTCCGCGGGCAGCGGGGATTCGAATCGCAGCCATTTGCGGGTGCGCGGATGCACGAATCCCAGCGTGGCGGCATGCAGCGCCTGGCGCGGGCAGATGGTAAAGCAATTGTGGATGAACTGCTTGTACTTTGAATACACTGTCCCCTGCCGTATTTCCGTGCCGCCGTAGCGCTCGTCCCCGAAAATCGGGTGCCCGATGCTGCTCAGGTGCACCCTGATCTGGTGCGTGCGGCCTGTCTCGAGCCTGCACTCCACCAGGGTCACGTATCCGAAGCGCTCCAGCACCTTCCAGTGGGTGACGGCATGCTTGCCCTTCTCGGGATCGTCGGTGGTGCAGAACCGCAGGCGGTCCGACGGGTCTCGCATCAGGTTGGCATCCACGGTGCCTTCGTCTTCCTTCAGGTCGCCCCATACAACGGCTCGGTAGAGACGCTCTATCGAGTGGTCGAAGAACTGGCGGGCGAGGTTCAGCTGCGATTCGTCGTTCTTGGCGACAGCCAGCAGGCCGCTGGTATCCTTGTCGATGCGGTGCACAAGGATTCCCATGCGCTCGTCGTCGGCGTCGGGCCCCTGGGAGATGCCCAGATGGAACGCAAGGGCGTTCACAAGCGTACTCTCATAGTGGCCGTGCCCGGGATGCACAACCATTCCGGCGGGCTTGTCGAGCACCAGTACGTCGTCGTCTTCATAAACGATGTCGAGGGGAATCTCCTGCGGCTTGATCTCCACTCCCCTGCGCCTGTAGGGCATCACGAAGCGGATTATGTCGCCGGGACGCACTATATAGTTGGCTTTCACCGTCTTCTCCCCCACCTGCACGAAGCCCTCCTTGATGGCGCACTGCACGCGATGGCGCGAGGTCTTCTCCATGTGCGCCGACATGTACTTGTCTATGCGCAGCGGCTCCTGGCCGGGATCGACCGCCATGCGGAAATGCTCGAACATTTCCTGTTCCTCGTCGAGGAACTCAGGCTCGTTACTGGGGTTTGTCTGCATCCACTCGGAGGTACAGGGTTACGGGCGTGCCCATCACCACCGGGCTGCCGGTGGCTTCCGGACGCTGGGAATAAACCGTTGCCGCAAGCGAATCGGCATAGGTGCGGACGGTCTTGTCGAACACCACTGCGGCCACGTTCAGGGAATTGGAATGAATCGCGTCGATGGCGTTCAGGTATCGGTATCCCTTGAGTTTGGGAACGTAGGTCATGGCGTCGGCGCCGTTCAGGCCTATCACGAGGTCGATTACGGAGCCGGTGTAAATCCTGGTGCCGGGCTCGATGTCGCGGCCCTTGTACTGCTGCGCCAGAACGTTGTTGGTAGCTATGTCGCTGACGTAATTGAGTCGTCCGAGCATCAGGCCCTTGGCAGCAAGCTCGGCCTTGGCCTGACGGAGCGACACATGCACCAGATTGGGCATTGCAACCTTCTTTGGCACCTGGGAATTCACGGTAAGCGAGATGGTCCGACCGGGCTTGACCTTGTCGCCCGCCTTGGGAAGCTGGCTTACAACGGCCCCGCGCGCCATGCGTTTCATGTAAACGGAATCGGTGACCTGTATCTCGAGTCCGGCCGCCCTTGCAGTCGTCCTGGAATCGGCCACCGTAAGGCCCGCCATGTCGGGCACGGTGATTTCCTTGCCGTGGCGGGTGCGAATCGCCAGGAAAATGCTTGCCACCGCCACAACCAGGAGCACGAACAACACGCCCAGAAGCAGATTCCGGACTATCCAGTTGCCAAGTATGGATTTCTTCTTTTGTGCCATAATCAGAGAATCATTATACCGCGGACCAGAAACACGGCGCCGAATACCATGACAGCCATGCCTGCGACCCGGTTGATGCGGTTAAGGGTTTTTATCTTGAACTGCTCACGCAGCTTGTCGGCGGCGAAGGCGAACGACAGCCACCACAGAAGCGCGCCTATGAAAACGAACAGCACTATCATCCACATAGGGCTCACGGCTGCGCTGACGTCGAGTTTGAAGAGTGCCACGAGGGCGAACATGTAAGCGAGCGCACCCGGATTTGCAAGCGCACATCCTCCTGCCTGAAGGGCATACTGCACCGCCTTTGACTTGGTGGTCTCGGCGACTTTCATCTTTTCCAGCGGTTTGCGCTTCAGCATCGTATAGCCCACGATTGCAACCAGTATACCGCCGCCAATCATAATCCACGCCTGGTTTCGGGAGATGAATCCGTCCACGAACATGAAGGCGAAGAGACTCGCCACTGCGTACAGGGTATCGATCACTGCGGAGCCGACTCCGGCCGCGAATCCAGCCATCCTTCCGTGACAGAAGGTTTTCTGCATGACCAGCAGCGACACCGGTCCCACGGGAACCGATGCGATGATGCCGATAAGCACAGCCTTTATTAATTCTTGCAGCATGGCATGCAAAGGTACTAAACTATTTCCGGCCCGGCAACAGGCGCACGAGGAGAAGTGCCAGCAGAAGCAGGAACACCAGCGTGCACACGCGGCCGGTCACGTCTCCGTGACGGGCAAAGAAGCTCAGCTCCGAATTCAGGTTCACTTCTCCGCGCATTACGGCTTCCTCCCACCATGGGCCTTCCTGAACCATCTCTCCCCTCTGGTCGATGAATCCGCTGATGCCGGAGTTGCCGCAGCGTGCTATGTCGCGGCGAAGCTCCAGGGCCCTCAGGCAGCTGTAGCTGAGGTGCTGGCGGTATCCGGGGGTATTGCCCCACCAGGAGTCATTGGTAATGACGGTAAGGAATTTGGCGCCCTTGGTGACATATCCGGTGCAATACTCGCCGTAAACCGATTCGTAGCACACGGCGCATCCGAGCGGAGTGCCGTCGGAAAGGTGCAGCAGGGATATTTCATCCTGGCCGGTATCACGGGCAATCATGGGGTTGCCGTCATTGAGGAACTTCGAAAGCCAGTTGTCCAGCGGCACGAAGAACTTGGGATACGGCGTCATCTCGGTACCGACCACAAGCTTGCTCTTGTGGAACACCTCCGTGCGTCCGTCCGGCGACAGCATCAGGGCGCTGTTGTGCGCCTTCAGCCAGCCGTTTCCGTATGGATAACAAAGCAGGCCCGGTGCACTTCGGGTGCTGAAGATTTCATACGTGCCCGCCCCGAACAGCATATCCGTTCCGGGATAATCCTGAAGGAAGCCGTGGAAGCGTTTCCATGTGGGCGACTGCTGAATGAAATTCAGGAATACATCGGAGGTCACGGTCTCCGGAGCCAGCAGCAGGCGCACGGGCTCCCTGCGGAGCGAATCGGCCACAAGGCCAAGCAGGAGCTCGTTCTGCTCTTCCTGCTCCATAGACTCGAACTTCTTGTACGGATCGAGGTTGGGCTGGCCGATCAGCACGCTTACGCTGCCCTCCGAACGCTCCTTGTATCCGTTGTACATGATGGCGGAGCACACGAAAGGGCCGATGAGTACCAGCACTAGAGCCGTAACCGCAGCCACCCGCGCCTTGCCGTTCCAGTTGCGCCACTTGCCTTCGGCGAGCGAAATCAGCAGGCCGAAGATACCGAGGTTGGAGCACCATACCCAGAGCGAGCCGCCAAGGGTTCCCGTAACGCTGTACCACTGAATGTCCTTGATGTTGGTCGCGAAGGCGTTGCCCAGCGCGAGCCAGGGCCACGAAATCTGGGCATGTGTGAAATACCAGCGTTCCCAGGCTATCCACGCCGCCGCCAGGAAGATGTAAGGGACGACGCCCTTGAGCCTCTTGCGGGCAAGGCGGAACAGCCCGAATACCAGCGACATCTGCAGGGCGTTGGCAAACACCGCGAAGAGTCCTCCTCCCACGGAGGCATTGCACACCCAGAACGTAGTGAAGGCATTCCAGAGCACGAAGGCGCTGTAATGCCAAATCCAGAAACGCTTCACTGCAGCGCCCTTGGCGATGTATTCGGCGCAGAGCAGGGGCACGAAGCCCACAAGGGCGAAGAATCCGGCGTGAGGTACGAGCCAGGGAAGGCTCAGCATCACGGCCGACGCGACACTGAGCCCCCATAGCACCGGATATGGTGAAGCGGTCTTCTTCAAAACTATTCGGTTGCCTTGAAATACTTGTAGCTGTTGACCTTCAGCTCACCTGCTGCATCTTCGTCGCAGGCGATGATGCCGGCGGGATGCATCTGCAGTGCACTGAGGGTGCAATAATGGGAGATGGGGCCCTCCACGGAATCCTTGATGGCGCGTGCCTTCTTGGAACCGAAAGCGAGAACCACGACCTCCTTGGCTCCCATGACGGTGGCGACACCCACGCTGAGGGCCTGTGCAGGCACCTTGGAAGGATCGTTGTCGAAGAAACGGGAGTTGACCTCACGGGTCTGGGGAGTAAGGGTGATAACCCTGGTGCGGGACTCGAGAGAGGAGAAAGGCTCGTTGAATGCGATGTGGCCGTCTTCGCCGACGCCGCCGAGGAACAGGTCGAAGCCGCCTGCCTTCTCGATAGCCTTCTCATAGGCCGCGCACTCTGCTGCCAGGTCGGGAGCGTTGCCGTTCAGGATATGGATGTTGGCTGCGGGCTCGTCGATATGGTCGAACAGATATTTGTGCATGAAGCTGTGATAGCTCTCGGGATGCTCCACGGGCAGAGCCACATACTCGTCCATGTTAAAGGAGATGACATTCTTGAACGACACCTTCCCGGCCTTGACCAGACGGATGAGTTCGTTGTAGGTCTCGATGGGAGTTGAACCGGTGCACAGACCGATTACGAAAGGCTCGGAAGTGCGGGCTGCTTTCTCGTTGATTTTGTCTGCGATGTAACGGGCGGCCCATACGGAGGCCTCCACCATGGTGTCTCTGATTATAACTTTCATAATATCAATAGAGTTTTAAGAATACTTCGATTGCCTGATACTCTGCCATGCCGAGCTGGTCGTACAGTTTTGCGGTATTGGACGTACGCTCCTCAGCCCTCTGCCAGAACTCGCGGGAATCCTCGCCAGGGAACGGGACTATGTCCTTCTGAGAGATGTGGCGGAAAATGGCGTGACGCTTCATCACCACCTCGTCGGGAGACAGGGGCACCGCCATGTCCACCCTGCCGAGTTCCCACTCCATCCATGCGCCGCGGTACAGCCACACATGGGTGTCGGCAAGGAGCTTGGAATCCTCCTTCTTGATCTGCTCGAGGGCGGTGAGAGCCGCCTCGGTGCATACGCGGTGCGTTCCGTGAGGGTCGGCAAGGTCGCCCGCCATGAAGATCATGTGCGGCTTGAGCTTGACGATGAGGTCCTTTATGATATCCACGTCGGCCTGGGTGCGGGGATTCTTCTTGATACCGCCGGACTCATAGAAAGGCAGATTAAGGAAATGGACGTTGGTATTGTCGTTGAGACCGAAGGAACGCACGGCTCCGCGGGCCTCGCTGCGGCGGATGGCTCCCTTAATGTCGAGCAGCGCACGCGGCTCCGGCTCGCCGGGCACCTTGCTGTCCACCAGCGCCTTCACCTCGGCGAACTTGTCGGCATAGCCGAGCTGGTAGGAGGCGTCGATCAGCTGCAGCACGAAATCGTCGTTCACGGCCACGTTTCCGGAAGTTTCGTACGCAACGTGCACGTTGTGCCCCTGCGACACGAGACGGATGAAGGTACCGCCCATGGAGATGACGTCGTCGTCGGGGTGCGGCGAGAAGATGAGCACCGTCTTGGGATAGGGCTTCGCGCTTACGGGACGCGTAGTGTCGTCGGCATTGGGCTTGCCGCCGGGCCAGCCGGTGATGGTATGCTGCAGGTCGTTGAAGACCTTGATGTTGATCTGGTCGTAAGTTCCCACGGCGCTTATCATCTCGCTCAGGTTGTTGTCGAGATAATCCTTCTCCGTGAGCTTGAGGATGGGCTTGCCGACGGTCTGGCACAGCCACACGACGGCCTTGCGCACGAATTTGGGAGTCCAGTCGCAGGGTCCCACCAGCCAGGGCGCTTCGACCCTGGTGAGCATGCTTGCCGCAGCCTCGTCGACATAGAACGAGATATGGTCGTGGCGCTGCAGGAACGAAGCGGGACATGCCGGATCGACATTGCCCTCGGCGATGGCCTTGACGGCCGGGGCCTTGTCTTCGCCCCATGCCATAAGGATGATGCGCTTGGCTGAGAGCATCGTGCCGATACCGACGGTTATGGCCTTGTCGGGAGTGACGGTGATGTCGTTGTTGAAGTTTGCCGACTGGCGCTTGCGCGATGCGTACGAAAGGCGCACGGCACGGGTGCGGGTCTTCTCGTTGGAACCGGCCTCGTTGAATCCGACCTGCCCCTGCTCACCAACGCCGATAACCAGAAGGTCAAGCCCGCGGGCTATGGAATCGAATCGGGCGCAGTATGCCGAAAGCTCGTCCTGCGGGACGGTTCCGTCGGGGATATGAACGTTCTTCTTGAGGATGTCGATCTTGTCGAGCAGGGCCTCGTGCAGACGGTAGTTGCGGCTCTGCAGCTCATCCTTGGAAGAAGGATAATACTCGTCGATGGAAACGATCTCCACGTTCTTGAACGACACCTGGCCTGCCTTGTAACGGCGTGCAAGCTCGTTGTACAGCGATACGGGAGTGGCTCCGGTGGTAAGGCCGAGGCGGAACAGCCCGTCCGTGTGGGAATTGATGGACGCCACGATGAAATCGGCTATCTTGTAGGAAGCCGGCCTCGACTCGGGGAATACATGTGTCCAGATCTTTTCGTAAGTGTGGAGGATACCGGCAGGAAGATTCTCATCAATGAGCCCGCCGTCGTAAGGAAGTGTAAAATGCTCGTTCATATCTTGCAAATTTACATATTTTTCAGCCAATTGTCAACTCATCATTTATGATGAGGGGGTCGGAAACGGTGCAGAGACGCTCGAGTGTCTCAGGGTTCTCAAGCGTTTCGGAAAGACGGGCCAGGATAGACAGGTGGTCGTCGCCTTTCCCGGCTATTCCTATTACCAGGCGCGCCTTCTCTCCGCCGTCGAATTCAACGCCTTCGGGATACTGCAGCACGACGATTCCGGAGTGCTTTACCTTGGTCTTTGCCTCCGCCGTCCCGTGAGGGATGGCTACGCCTTCGCCCATGTAGGTAGTGGCAGTACGCTCGCGCTCCAGCATCGCCTGGGCATAGCCTTCATCCACGTATCCGGCCGCCTCCAGCATCCTTCCGGCCCTCAGTATCGCCGCCTCTTTGCTCTCGCTTGTCAAGCCAGTCAGGATGTTGGCCGATGCCAGCATTGGCAGCGGCTCCGGCTCCGCAGCGGCCTCCCGTCCGGAGGCTGAAAGACTGGGGAAAACGCCTCCGGACGGGAGGCCGCTGTCTCCGCTTTCTGAGCCGCCGCTCCGCTGTAGACGCTCCAGGAGGGCATCCAGGGCAGGATCGGAGAGGAAATTGGTGATAGCCAGGACCTCCTTGCCGCTGAGGCGCGCGCGGTCGGCGAGCTCCCGCTGGCAGATGACCAGCGAGGCGTCGGCAGGAATGTCACCCACGGCACAGTTCGTACACTTGATTCCGCCCAGGCCCGCTTTCATAAGCCGTGCCTTGAAACGGGTGGCGCCAAGGGCGCTCGAGCCCATGCCGGCGTCGCATGCAAAAACTATCTTGGAGATGATGCCTGACGGCATGTCGGGAACTTCGCCTGCAGGAGCCGGACCGCCCTCGCTCTCACCCTGGAAATCGGGCCTCGACTTGACCATAGGCCAGGCCAGCAGGAACGATACGGCGGTACCTATCAGCACACCTAGTATGCCAAGCAGCGTCTTGCCCTTGGGAGACATCAGGATTATCGATATCAGGCTTCCTGGCGATGCTGGAGCCACAAGGCCGAAATCAACCAGCGTAAAGAAACTGAGCGCGCACACATTGCCCAGCATGACCGCAAGCAACAGTATCGGGCGTGCCAGCACGTAAGGAAAATAAATCTCGTGTATGCCGCCCAGGAGCTGGATTACCACTGCGCCGGGAGCCGACTGCTTGGTGGTTCCCTTGCCGAAAGCCCAGCATGCCAGCAGGATACCAAGGCCAGGACCGGGATTGGGATCAACCAGGAACAGCATGCTCTGGCCCATCTCAGCCGCCTGCTGAATGCCCAGCGGCGTCATGATTCCGTGATTGACGGCATTGTTCAGGAACAGCACCTTGGCCGGGTCCACAAGCACCGCCAGCAGCGGATTCATCTTGTGCGCCAGCATCCAGTTCACCCCGGCACTCAGGCCGTTGGTGATCCACGATACGGCGTGTCCTATCACCAGATACCCGGCGATAGCCAGCAGCATGGCGATGATGCCTAGGGAGAAATTGTCCACCAGCATCTCAAAACCGGCACCGACCTTGCCGGCGACCAGTTTGTCGAAGCGCTTGACGCACCAGCCCGCAATGGGGCCCATGATCATGGCGCCCAGGAACATAGGCGTATCCGTTCCGATTATGACGCCCATGGCAGCGACAGCACCTGCCACTCCACCTCTGTAGCCACCGACGTTCTTGCCGGCGGTAAACGCTATCAGCGTGGGCAGCAGATACTTGAGCATGGGCGAGACCATCTTTGCGATGTTCTCGTTGGGCCACCACCCTCCCGGGATGAATATTGCGGTAATCAGTCCCCATGCGATGAAGGCGCCGATATTCGGCATCACCATCGCGCTGAGCGCACGTCCGAAACGCTGGATCTTCTCTTTCATCTGTAATGTCAGATTCGGGTCACCTCGTCGTATGCGGCGGCGATTTCAGCCACCAGAGGGTCTCCGGCGGGAATACCGGTGTATTTCACTACCGTGGCCTCAACGCCTTCGTTATTGATGGATTCGAGCATCTCCACGCTCTGGGCATCCTGGGGATTGTCGAAATGCAGCGCTCCGCCGATGGCAAGCAGGAGCTTGTCGTAAGGGAGGCCGAAGCCCTTCGCCGTCATCATGGGAAGGATCAGACGGTCGTTGGGAGCCAGCTTGCGCAGCGGCTCGCGGCCCACGCGGTCGCACTCGTCGCGCAGGTAAGGATTGCTGAAGCGGCGCAGTATCTTTTCGATATAGGCGAAATGGGCGTCGTGGTCGAATCCGAACTTACGCACCAGGCCCTCGCCGCTCTGCTGCATTGCCTCCTTGACGATTGCGGCAATCTTCGGATCGGCGACGCATTCGCCGATAGTATTGATTCCCTTGAGCTTGCCCAGATAGGCTGCGGTGGCATGTCCGGTGTTCAGCGTGAAGAGCTTGCGCTCCACATATGCCAGAAGATTGTCGACCGGGGTCATGCCCTTGATTTCCGGGATGGGGCCGACGAACGAAGCGCGCTCCACGTCCCATTCGAAATACTCTTCCACGGCCACGTCGAGGGGCACCTCGCAGCGCACCGGAGGAACGATGCGGTCCACCGCGGCGTCGGGGAAGCCTACGTGGGCTTTTGCCCATTCGGCCACATCCGGATCAAGCTGAGCGAAGACGAGGTCTTTGAGCTGGGATGTGGCACGGAGGCCGTTCTCACATGCAATTACGTTAAGGGGCCTGTCGTTGCCGGCTGCCTTGCGGGCGGCGATGCCTTTGGCTACCGTAGGGGCCACGAACTTGAGTATCCGGAGGCCAACGGCCGTCGTGATGATGTCGGCCTGCGCAATCTCGGCCACCGCTTCCGCGCTGCCTGAGTTCACGGCTCGCACGCCCTTGATTTCGATGTCGTAGCTGTTGTGGTCCGACACGTGGACGACATACTCCCTTCGAGAGTTGATCTGGTTGAGGAGTTCCTCGACCACGTCTGCGAAAATAAGCTCATAGCCTGCCTGGGAAAGGACCGCTCCTATGAAACCGCGTCCTATGTTTCCCGCTCCGAATTGAATTGCTTTCATATCTGTTGTCAAGAATTGTCTTTCAAAATGTTTCACAGCCTGGACAGACTCAGCGAGTCCAGGCCGGCCTCGATCAGCCAGCCGGTGGCGGCGGGGTCCGAGGCGAGTTCGCCGCAGATACCTACGGGAATACCGGCGGCGTTGGCCGCTTCGACCGTAAGGGCTACCGCGCGGCGGACGGCCGGCGAGAACTGGTCGTAAAGCTCCGACAGGGCGGCGTTGCCCCGGTCGGCAGCCATCACATACTGGGTCAGGTCGTTGGTGCCGATACTGAAGAAATCGCACCCTGCGGCCAGTTCCGCTGCATTGAAGACGGCAGCGGGCGTCTCTATCATAATACCTAAAGAAACGGGCATGCTGTCCCCCGCTATCCCGCGCAGCATTTCACGCACGCTGCCAATCTCTTCGGGAACGCATACCATGGGAATCATCACCCTCACTGGAGTGCCGCCGGCGAACCACTCCGGATGCCGGTTACGGAGTTCGAAAGCGGCACCGCAAATCGCCTGCAACTGCACCTCCAGCAGTTCAGGATGCTTCAAAGAAAACCGTATGCCCCGGATCCCCAGATAGGGATTCTCCTCAGCAGGCATGGGAAGATACGGAAGAGCCTTGTCGCCGCCTACGTCCAGAAGCCTGATAATCAGAGGCTTGCCGGAACATGTCTCCAGAGCTTCAAGATACAGCGCACGCTGCTCCGACTCAGACGGCATGGAATCGCGCCCCATGAACAGGAACTCGGTGCGGAACACACCTATTCCGTCGGCACCCGAAGAAATTGCGGAACGCACGTCGTCCAAATTGCCTGCGTTCACATACAACTTGCGACCGGCGGCGCGGACCCTTGCCGCAATGCCTGACATGGCGCCCAAATGCGGATCGTCCACAGTGACCAAATCCCCCTCCCGGATGCCTGAGATATCGACTCCGAGCTGCACCGGGATACCCTTGGCATGCGCGATGATGCACACGTGGCTGGTAGAACTGCCCCGCGCACACAATAAACCGGCGATGCCGCCAAGATCCAGCCTGGCAAGGTCGGAGGGCAGCAACTCTTCGGCCACGACGACGCTTCCGGAAGGAATTTCACGGAAATCCGATACTCCGCACATAGCCTCCCTCAAACGCCCGAACACGTCGCGGACGTCGTCGGCACGGGCCCTGAGATATTCGTCGTCGATTCCCAGAAACATGTCGCAAACGCCCTTGCAGGCAGCATCCAATGCATCGGGAGCATCCATTCCGGAACGGATACCCGAATCGTATGACTCACGGACCAGCGGATCTTCAAGCATTTCCAGATGCGCGGCGAACACGGGGTTGACGGCAGCTGCCGCCGAAAGTTCCGCGCGCACGGCATCGAACGCCTCGTCAAACGAGCGTACCGCCCCCGAAGAAGCGGTACGATTGTAAAGAAATGCCGGTCCCTGCGCCTTCATCACTCACGGACCGACTCGATGAACGAAACCACTGCATCCAGAACGGCGGCCTCGTCGCCTCCTTCCACACTCACCTCGAGTTCTGTGCCCTGCTTAATGCCGAGCGACAGGACCGAGAGCATGGAAGCGGCGTTGACGCTGCGGGCAGGAGTGGAAATCCGCACCGTGGAGCCCTCGAAGCCCTTTACGAGCTTAACCAGCTCCCCTGCCGGACGGGCGTGCAGACCCGTCGGGGCCGACAATACTACCTTTGCCGAAACCATCACTCAGCCTCCGCCGCTACGTTACGAGCCCTGTCCTTGAGGTTCCAGAGCGTAACTATGAGTATGAATCCTATCACGGAAACGCCTGCCATCAGTATGAAGATGGGGTGCCAGCCGTAGGTGTCGGCGAACTTGCCCAGAGGATAACCTGTGATAAGGGTGCTGAGGTAGCTCATGAAGCCGATGATGCCCACCGCGGAGGATGCGGCCTTCTTGCTGACCTCATTGGAGGCCACGACGCCAAGCAGCGCCTGGGGGCCGTACAGGAAGAATCCGGCAAGCGCAAGCACCACCAGGAAGAGCACGGGGCTGTTCCAGTCCTGGATGTAGTGCAGGGCCACGAGGCACAGGGCGACGAGCACCATTTCGATGGCGCATACCCTCTGGCTGCGGCTCTTGAAGAGTTTGTCGGAGACGTATCCGGCGAATATCATTCCCAGGCAACCTGCAACCTCGAAAATGGCGACGGTCCAGCCCGAAAGGGCGCGGCTCAGGCCCATGTCCTGAAGCATCGAGGGGCCCCAGTCGAGGATAGCGAAACGCACCACGTAAACAAAGAGGTCGGTAAGCGCGAGAATCCAGATGACGGGGTTCAAGAACACCTTCTTCACCAGGAACTTGCGCCATTCCTTGTTGTCCTTGCCCTTACTCTCGTCGAGCTCGCCCTCAACCTTTGGCAGCTCCGGCAGTCCAACGGACTTGGGCGTGTCGCGCAGGGTGGCGATGATGAAGAACACGCCCACAAGCGAGATGGTGGCGGGCACCCAGAAGCAGAGCTGCCAGCTGGTCATGTATCCGCATATTATCGAAGCCACGAAGGCGCCGATGCTGTGGGAGGTGTTCCATATACTCATCTTGGTGGCCAGCTCGTGAGGCGGCACCCAGCTCACCATCAGATGGTTGCAGGGAGCGAATCCGCAGCCCTGGAATATCTGGTTGATGATGTACAGCACCGACATGATGGTAATGAACCCGCCGATGAAGTCGGGACCTCCTGTGGCGCCCGTAAGCATTGTGGTAAGTTTGTCGGTCCAGCCGAACAGGAAGTTCACCGCCACGCATATACCCAGGCCGAGAACCAGGTGCCACCTGGCATTGGTGCGGTCGCCTATGACTCCATTGATTAGCTTGGAAACGCCGTAGATGATTCCGCCCGCGGAAATGATGGCGCCGAACTGCGCCTTGGTAATGTCGGGATATACCTCCTGCAGCATGGGGATGGCGAACGAGAAGTTCTTTCTCACGAAGTAGAACATCGCGTAGCCTATCATCGAGCAGATGATGACCCGCCACTGCCAGTACTTGAAGCTGTGTTTTGTCTTTTTGACTTCAGCCATATTGTTGATAATTAGATTCAGTGTAATCTATTCAATCCGTAAATATACAAAAAAGGCGCGACATAAGAAATGCCGCGCCTTACTTTTATTTCAGGGATTTAGTTTGCAAGGGTAGTGCCTTCTGCAGAACCGGTACTTGCCGAGCCCTGAGTGAGGGTGCCGAGGTTGTCGGCGGTGAGTTTGGTTCCGTTGACGCTGCCACCTGCCTTGCAGCCGGAGAGCTTGCCGAGGTTGAAACCTGCGATCGCTCCGACCATCGCGGTGTTACCGCAGGTAATGGCTCCGACGTTCTTGTCGCCGGTTACCGTAACGGTGGTCACGTCGCTCTTACCGGGATAACGGCCCGCGTTGGCGACCACGCCGCCAGCGCAGCTCTTGGCATCGTCGGAGGTCTTGCAGCTGACTGCACCCTCGTTGACATTGTCCTTCATCACCACGTCGGTGACGATGGCCATTGCCATGATTCCGCCCGAGAATGCTTCGCCGTCGGCCTTGTTCTCGATGGAGACAGCACCCTTGTTGGTGTTGCCTGAGACCTCGATGTCGAGGCAGCCGATGCCGATGATGCCAGCTGCAGTAAGGCGATTTGCATGGCTCGTGGTGTTCTCTACCTTGATGGTAATCTTACCGGTATTGGTATTGCCTACGACATAGTTGCGGCGCTGATTGCCTTCGGCGTCCTTGGAATCCTTCTCCTGAAGTCCCACTATGCCGGAAGCGGTCTCCCAGTTGGCGTTGGGTTCCGCCTGGTTGATGGTAACGTCTCCGCTGTTGGTACAGCCTTCGACACGGCCGCCGGAATTGAGGGTACCGAGGATACCGGCAACGCGGCTAGCCTGCAGGAGGTTGGAGGAAATGGCTCCGCTGTTCTTACAGTTCATGATCTTGGTGCCGTTGTAGTAAACTCCGCCGATACCGCCGATAGCCATCCAGGTGCTGGGAGCTTCAGCCTGCTCATAAGAGACGGCGCCCTTGTTCTCGCAGTTCTCGAAGAGCACTTCGCCGTTGGTACGGCCGCAGATACCGCCGATCATGATAACTTTCTTGACGGGGAGATTGACAACGAGGTCGGCCGCATTGACGCAGTTGACGACCTTGATTTCGTTGGCCTGGGCAAAACCTATGATACCGCCGATGGAAGTCTCTTGGGTAATCTCTCCGACCGCGTTGATTGTAGCATGGTTGACACAGTCGGTAATGGTGGAAGCAACGGAGCTGTTACCCACAAGTCCGCCGATACCCACACGGGCGCCAGGATCTGCATTGGCCTCGAAGCTGACGGGGATAAAGTTCTCCACCTTCTCCAGAGTTCCCATATTGTCTGCTACGAGTCCGGTGTGGTTGCCGCCCTTGCCCGCTGCGGGCTTGATGGCACTCTTGCCGTCGTAATCCTTGCCGTCCTTGGAGCCGAACACGATGTTCTTGATGATTCCTGCGTTGCTGAGCACGAGGCCGGTCTTGGCATCGGTGCACTCGACTACAAGGTTGTAAATCTTATGGCCTTTACCGTCAAGGACGCCGGCGAAGGAGCTAACCCCGTCGACAACGGTGCCGCCGCAGTCGATGTCGGCTTCGATGGTCCATTCATCCTCTGCGGTCATGCTGGGAGCGGCCTTGAAGAAATCAGCGAGCTCGGCTGCTGTCTTGATGACATTGCCCTGGGGCTCCGGTGGATTGGGGTTGGTGTCATCGGGCTTGGAGGCCTGGGCTACGAGCAGCTCGGCCTTGGCGGTACCGTCTTCGCTCTTGAAGACCACTTTGGCCTCGCGTGCTTCGCCGGCATTCTCTGCGGCGATGACGGAAACGTTGGTGTTGCCGTTGCCGGAGACGGGGGCTACAGTAACCCATCCCTGGGCCTCTGCGGTCCAGGCGCAATTAGCTTCGAGGCTGACGGACTGGGTGCCGCCGGTGTACTCGAAAGTTAAGGACTTCGTTTTGAGGTCGAGACTCTGAACGGGCTTTACCGGGTCAGGCTTCTCACAAGCGGCAAGCGCAAGCACTGCCACTGAAGCGATAAAAAAGGATTTGATTTTCATAATGCTATTGATTAAAGTTAGATTTTGTTGGCTTGCTTAAGACGCTTCAGCATCCAGTCGGGATAATTGGTACAGATGAAGCGGAGCTGATCGTAGTTGCTTATGTAGTAGTTGATTGCATCTTCGGAATAAACGGCATTACCGTCTCCGGAGGCCTTGTCGATGTTGAACACGCTGAATTCCATTCCAGCATCCTTGAATTCCTTGATGGTGTGAGTGCCGCTGCCGTAGTCTTTCATGGCGCTCACGGCGGACAGATTTGCCCAGTTGTAACCCATGGCCTTGTGCGAAGCGGGGCCCTTGTTGGCCATCCAGCCAACAGGGATTCCATAGGCGACCATGCATGCGGAGGCGGAACGGGCGACCGTCTCGTTGCCGGTACAGATGAACTCGCAGAACTTTTCGGCCTTGCGTTCCTTGATAATTTCGCAGGCACGCTGGACGGCCTTGATCGGATAAGCCGTAAGGTTGCCGTCGAGATTCTTGATATCCAGGCACAACTTGGTGCAGTTGCCTTCTACCTGTACTATATCAAGAAAGTCTTCCAGAATCGGTATGGTCTCACCATTCTTCAACATCCCGGCCTTTCGTATCTCGGCAAGGGTATGCTCCCAGGGCCTGAGGCCGTTGATATAGTAGGTATCTGTGGCATGGCCGATGATAACGTTGTTATCTTTGGTCCAATAGATATCGCACTCCATGGCATAGCACTTGAGCGACATCGTGTACTTGAGGCCGGCACGTGAGTTGTCGGGACAGCCAGACTCACGCGCTCCCCCGCGATGGGCAACGACCCTGTTGCTGCAGGCGGCCGGTTCAGTCACGGTCCCGGACTCACCAGGCTCGGGTTCCGGCTCGGGTTCCGGCACATCGATAGGCTTGGGCTGGGGAATATCGGGTTTCTCGCAGGAGAGCACGGCCGCGGCCGAAACCGCGACCAGTGCCGCTGCAAGAAGTGTTTTGAAAGCCTTGTTCATTATTTGGCGTTCTGGTTGATCGTATAGGTCACTGACGCTCCGTTGGCAACGGTGAAGCGAAGCACTGCGCTGCGTTTCTTATTGCTGAGATTGGCGGACACGGTGCATTCTATGCCCTTCTGGACCACGTCTGTGTCGTCACCTGCGTAAGTTCCGGTAAAGTGGGTGGTGATATCTTTGGTCGATACCGACACCCATGCGGGGTCGCCGTCGACGGAAACCGTCCAGTCCACATTGAGGTTCAGACCCTGGTGAACGATGACTACGGCCTCGAACACTCCTCCGGATACGGGGATGTTGCCGGGCTCCGGAGTCAGCGACATGCGGACGCTGTTGGTGTCGGCACCGTCGGGGATGAGGTTCTTGTCGCAAGACACCGCACTGAAACAAAGGGCTGCAAACAGTATTGCAAAAATCTTTTTCATATGCTCATGCAATTTAACGGTTAAGACCATCCTTCAATCTGGTGTAGATTGGAGTTCTTGTTGATGGAACTCTGAGGTATGGGCCACAGGAGTATGTTGGGATTCTTGGCCCTCATGGACTCGAAGGTCTGTCCGGGAATCTCGGAGTTGGGCTCCATCTGCCAGATCTTGCCGGTACGGATAAGCGCCCACCAGATCATACCCTCGGCGGGGAACTCGAGGAAGTACTCTTTCACAATGTTGTTGAGCACGTCCGCGGGGGCTGTGCTGGTGTAGTAATCATCCTTTCCGTAGGCACGCTTGGCGATGAGGTTGAGGCTCTTGTTGGCGCCTGCATAGTCCTTCTTGTAATACTTGAGTTCGGCGTCGAGCATTACCACGTAGCCATAGCGGTAATAGATAAGGTCGTTGTCCTGGACCACGGGATTCTTTGACATATCTCCGAGGAGCTTGTTGCACCAGCTGATCTCATGCTTGTCGGCGGCGGAAGAATAATTGCCGTATCCCAGATTGGTCTTGACACGGGTGTCGCCATTCTTCTGGCTATCCTTGAGTATGTCCATGAAACTCCGGGAATAGTTCCACCACTGGGTGGATGAGATGGGTACCGGACTGTTGCGGTATGCGCTGGCGATGGCGTTGCTCGGATGGCAGAAGAATATCTGGTAGCCGCCGGTATCGGAAGCGCTGAGAGCCAGGGAGAAGATGATTTCGTTGTTCTTCTTCTGGGAACGGTCGAACACCTTGGCATAGTCGATGAGGCGGCTTCCGGAAATGCCGATGGCCTTGAGGGCCTGTTCTGCCATGTCGAGATACTCGGAACCGCCGTTCTGGGTTGCGAACATCCACAGGGCGTAATCGGCCTTGAGGGTGTTTAAAGCATCCTTGGTTCCGAAATACTTCTCGCTGCCGAGTTTGTCGGCGAGGGATTCGCACTTCTCGATGTCGGATTTCACCTGGGCGTAAACCTCAGCGGCGGTCTTCTGCTTGGGATAGCACTCCTCCTGCGTGGTTGACTCCACGGGAAGCAGGTTCACGGGAACCTCGCCCCATACGCGGGCAGCATGGAAATAGCAATAAGCGCGGGCGAAGTATGCCTGGGCCAGGGCCCAGTCGAGCCTGTCCTGGGAAGCATTGCACTCAGGGCCGTGCTTGATGACCGCATTGGCCTGGTCTATGGCCGAATACAGGCCGCCCCAGCCTATTGTATTGGAAGGATTCAGAGTGTTGTGGCGGCAGGCAATCTTGAAATTGTCCACTGCGTGGCTTTCCTGGGAAGGTCCCCACATGTAGTCGCCGACCCTGAGTTCCCCGAAGTAGAAAACGTTGCACTCCGAAGCGGAGAAATACGACTGGAGGCGCTTGTAGATACCCGGGACGGACTGCTCAAGGTCGGAGGCGTCCTTCCACATATTGCTTACCGACAAGGCATTGTCGTAAGGAATATCGAGGTCCTTGTGGCAGGCGCTGAAAACCGCACTGCAGATGATAAGAAGGCAGAATGATTTGAGTATGTTTTTCATAACCGTGTCCTCCTTAGAATGTTAACTTAAGATTGAACAGCACCTTGCGGGCGGCGGGCATGATGTTCGAGGTGGCACTGCCCATCTGCACGGAAGAATACTGATTGGAATCGGAATCGGAGCTGATACCGGTCTCGGGGCTGATGGCGCCGCTCAGACGGGTGAAGTACCAGAGAGTGTTGCCGGTGACGCCGACGCTGATCTTCTTCATGAATACGCTCTTGGCCCAGTTGTCGGGCAGGTCGTAGTAGAGTGATGCGTCACGCAGGCAGAGATAGTCGGCCCTCTCCACGTTGAAGCTGGAGCAGCGCGAGTAGTTACGGTTACCGAAGTCGGCGTCGTTGGGGAAGAAGCGGGCGAAATAGTTGCCATCCGCCTGGTCGCCGGGCTTGCGCCAGCACTGCGCCACCAGATTGACATCTACGTTGGAGTTGCTGTAACCCAGGGTATTCTGGATCATACGGGTCTTCATATAATTGTAGATGCTGTGTCCCAGACCATAGTCGAAATAGACGTTGAATGTGAGGCGGTTCCAGCGTATGGTGTTGTTGATACCGCCGGTCGAGTGAGGCATGACGTTACCCAGCAGGAACAAGTCAGTGCCGTCAATCTGCTCGGAGCCGTCGGCTGCCTTGGCTGTGCCGTAACGGTTCACCCATTCGAAGTCTCCGGCATCCTTGCGACCCTGGATGGACAGGCCGTCGCTGCGGCGGTAACCGTGAGACTGGGAATCGTAATAGGCTGCCGCGGCCTCCTCGTCAGTCTGCAGGATGCCTGCGACCTGGTAGCCCCAGATCCTTCCCAAAGGCTCGCCCACCGCAGTGCCGCCGAAGCGGTAACCGGTGGCGGTGGCTGTGCCGCCGATACGCCAGCCATAGATCGGCTCGCCGTTTGCGTCGGTCATAAGGTTACCGTCCATATCCTTGAGCTGGTACTTGTATTCGTCGGGCAGAGACAGGACAACGTTTCTGGAGAGCGAGTAGGTGAAGTCTGTCTCCCATGAGAAGTTCTTCTTCTGGACGTTCACGGTGTGCAGCTCAAACTCGGCGCCCCAGAAGCGCACACTGCCCACGTTGGCGTTCACGCTGCCGAACTGGCCGGTGTCGGGAAGGGTGATGGAATAGATAAGGTCGCTGGTGACCTTGTCGTAGTAGTCGGCCACGATGCGTACGCGGTCCTTGAACAGGCCCACGTCGACGCCGAGGTCGAGCTGGGTGGTGGTCTCCCACTTGAGGCCGGAGTTCACCATCTTGGAAGGAAGCAGCACGTTGTAGGTGTCGTAGGTGCTCTGCGAATATGCTCCCAGAGGATCGGTACGTGCGATGTTGTTGTTACCGGTCTGGCCGTAGGAAGCACGAAGCTTGAGCATGTTCACCTTGTCCTTGGCGGACTTGAAGAAGTTCTCCTCGCTGATCACCCATGCCGCCGATACGGAAGGGAAATAGCCCCACTTGTTCTCGCCCAGGAAGAGCGAGGAACCGTCGGCGCGGAACGTGGCGGAAAGGATGTACTTGTCGGCGAAGTTATAACCGATACGGCCGAAGTACGAAATCAGGGCGGTTTCGTAGTCCTGGTTGCTCATGCTCATGGTACCTGCGGTATTGGATCCGCCGGAGCCGAGCATAGGCACCTTGTCGGAAAGGGAGCCGGAGTTGGCTGCATTCAGGTACCAGTAGTGCCACTTGGACCAGTCGTAACCGGCAGTGCCGCTGATGCGGTGCTTGCCGAAGGACTTGTCGGCGGTCAGGTAGGCCTGGAAGTTCTGGCGCTGGGTCTGGGTGCGGGTTTCGGTGGTGCTGCGGTTGGTGGACACGAAGTTCACGCTGCCGTTGACTTCACCCTTGGTGTAGTAGCTTCCGCGGTAGCTGTTGTCGTACATGGCATACTGTGCGGTACCGGTGAGCCAGTCGGTGATCTGGGCCTTCAGGTTGATGCTTCCCATGAACTTCTGGCGCTGGGTCTCGCGGTCGTAGAAGGTCTCGTAGAACTCTGCGGTCTGCTGGTTCTTGTTGGTACCGCCGGTGGCGAAGGTGCCGTCGGGGTACTTGCCGATATGCGTAGGAGACATCATGATACCGCGTCCGAGGACCGTGAAGTAGTCGTTGGTCATCGGGTTCTTGACACCGTTGGAATAGTCGAATGTGGTGCCGGCGGTAAGCCACTTGGTGACGTTGAACGAAGTGTTGCCGTGCATCGTGAAGTTATTATAGGCGCTCATCGCCACCATTCCGTCGTCTCCGAGGTAGCCGATGGAAGCCGCATATTTGACGTCCTTGTTGCCGCCGTTGACACCGACATACTGCCGGTGATAGAGCGAAGGATGGTACCACTCGCTCTGCCAGTCGTGGTCGGTGTAGATGATGGTCTTGGTGGGATCGATGGGGTCGGGCATTGAAAGATAGCCGTCCGGCACGCTCTCCCCTGCCGCAAGATAGCGGGTGGAGTAGGTTGAGCTGGTCTCTGTGTTTCCTACGCCCGGGCCGTTGGCACCGTTGAGCACGAGAGCGGCATCCGGCCCCTGGAATGCGGCGGGACGGATGATGGTAAGGAACTCGGTGGCGTTGGCGAGCTTCCAGGTGCGGGCCGGTGATGTGAATCCGACCTGCGAGTCGAACACCACCTGGGGCTGCTTGAAGGAGTTGCCCTTCTTGGTGGTCACCAGGATAACGCCGTTGGATGCACGGCTTCCGTAGATGGCCGCCGAAGCAGCATCCTTGAGCACTTCGATAGACTCGATGTCGTTGGGGTTGAGGTCGTCGATGCCGCGCTCAACGCCGTCCACGAGGAACAGAGGGTCGTTGCTACGGTTGATGGACGAACCGCCTCGGATGAGGAAACGGGGGCTCTCACCCGGGAGGTTGTTGTTGGATGCGATGCGGAGGCCGGTGACCTTGCCCTTGAGGGCGTCGCCCACCGTGGATACAGGAGCATCCATGAGCTTGTCGCCGTCAACCTTGGAGATTGCTGTACTCAGGGTCTTGCGCGACTGGGTACCGTAGCCAACCACCACGACGTCGTCGAGGAGCGTAGTGTCATCGGCCAGGGTAACGTTGACCACCTGGCGTCCGGCAACCGGAACGTCCTGGGTAGTAAAGCCGATGAATGACACCTCGAGGGTCTGGTCGGGCGCCACGGAGATGGAATAGCGGCCCGATGCGTCCGTAGTCGTGCCCTTGGTGGTGCCCTTTACCAGGACGCCAGCCCCGGGCAGAGGCTCACCGTTGGCATCGACCACACGGCCGCTGACAACCTGGGCCTTATCCTGGGACTGCGGCTCGGCGGTGAGTACAACCGTGCGGTTCACCACCTTCCAGTTGATTCCCTTGCCGCTGAAAGCGTTCGACAGGATGGACTCCAGAGAGGTCTGTTTTTGTTTGATGGAGATATTTCCCAGAGGTTTGGACGCTATGTCCGTCTCGTAGGAAAACAGCACGCCCGTCTGCCCGGTCAAGGCAGATGTGAACGAGCTGACCGTGGCTCCCGGAATGGATATGTCCACGTCGTAGAGCCTGCTCTGCGTCTGGGCCTCGGCCCGGGACGTCGCGAAGAGGCCCAGCAAGGCTGAGATGCAGAGAGTCAACAGAACTTTTTTTCTCATAAACAAATTGGTTAGTATTGGGATTAATGGATTTCGCATTCGGCACCGGTCAGGTATTCCAGCATGGACAGCACGTCTTCAAGCGTGTCGGTCTTGAGGAATGCCAGGTTATAGCGTTTGTCGCGGTCGCCTCCCTTGCAATTTATCTTTTTCTTGTAAATGGTCGACAGGCGCGACAGTATCTGGGGCAGCGTGGCGTCGTTGATCGCCATAAGGTTGTACTTGTCCGTCACAAAAGCGGCGGCATATACGGGTTCCACCCTCATGTCTCCGGTCATGGACTTGAAGGTCGCCTTCTGGTTGGGGCTCAGGGTTACCATCGATGCACCCTCGGGAGACAGAAGGCGCACCGATCCCCTCTCCAGCACCACCTGAGATACTTCAGGAGCGGATGAGACGGAGAACGCCGTTCCAAGCACCTTCAGGCCGATATTGCATGTGCGCACGTAGAAAGGTTTTTCTTCGTTGCGCGCCACATCGAAGTAGGCGTCGCCCTGCAGCCTGACTTCCCTCGCGCCGGGGAGCGTGCTGACATTGTAACTGATGCTCGTTCCCGGACTCAGATACACACGGGAGCCGTCGTCCAGGACCAGATGGATGGTCTCGGCAGTGCTGTTGGCAAGCTGTTCCATGGGGATCTCGGGAGCGGAGGGCTGGAAAGGCCTGACTATCATTATCACGGCAAGTACCACTGCTGCAAATGCGGCGGCAAGGGCGCCGGCCCTCCAGGCGGTCCAACGGAAAAAGCGTGGCGATGAGGCGTCGATACGGGCATTCAGCCGGGCCACCATGGCCTCGGTGTCACGGTTAAGAGACTCTGAGGAAAGGGTTTCGTGCAGGTTATAATTAGCAACGAAAAGCGAATAGAACCGCTTGTTTTCCTCGGATCTTTCAAGCCACGAAAGCAATGCATCATTTTCGCCGTCGGTGGCGTTATGGTGAATATGCTTGATTATTAATTCTACAATTTCATCCTGCATATTAATTATACAATTTGAAAAGGTAAAACACCCAACGCGGAAGCGAAAAAAATCAAATGTTCGCCAGACTGGCCCGGAGTTGCTTGAGCGCAAGATACATGTGGTTCTCCACGGTGCTGAGAGAGATGCCAAGGCGCTCGCTGATTTCTTTATTGGAATAATTCTCCAGATAGCTCAGGGTAAAGACCTCGCGGCAACGCGGCGAGAGCTTAGACACCGCCTCGGCGATAAGGTCGCGAAGGTCGGCGCTGAACACGCTGCGTATCACGGGATTCCGGTCGGGAGACCAGCAGTCGCCGAGAACGGCAAGCATCCTGTCTTCGTAACTGTTGTTGAAACTCTGCAGTCTCCGGGCACGCTTGAGGTAATTCACGCAACGGTTGTAAACCGACCGGAGGAGGTATGCCTGGAGCTCTTTTTCATTGTCGCGCAGGCGCCTGCGGTTCTGCCATACGCCGAACAGCACATCCTGGACCACGTCTTCGGCCCATAAGGGATCGACTCCGGACAGGAAAAGGCGGGCATAAGAAACGAGCGAAACATAACGCTCACGGCAAAGCGCGTCAAACGCCCCGCGGTCCGAGTCCTTGATCAGTGTTATTAATCCGGCTTGCATGGATACGCAAATGTAACAAAAAAATGATGCAGTTTCAAATCCTGCATCATTTTCTTTTTCATTGCTGTTATCTGGGTCCTCTGCCGGGGCCTCCGTGGGGCGGACCTCCCATGCCACGCGGGCGCATCTTATCGCGGTCGAAGGTGCCGAAGCGCCATGTGAGCGACAGGATTATGTAGCGGCCGAGGGTGTTGTTGACCACTTCCTTATGGTAGTTGGAGTTGTCGGAAACGCTCAGGTTCTTTGCCTGGCCGAGGATATCGTAGCCCTTGAGAGCCAGGGTAACCTTGTTCTTGAAGAGCAGTTTCTGGATCTCGGCGTTGAGTATGTGCTCGGGGGTGTAATTCAGATTGCTGGCATATCCGTCGTACCAGTTGAAGTTGTACTCGCTCTTGAGCGTAAGACCTGCCTGCTCCCAGGTCCAGTTGGCGGTGGCGCGTATCTGGTTGTTGAAGGTCAGGGTGTTGTCGGACTCCTTGGCGATGGTGTACCAGCTCTTGCTCATGCGGGTGCGGCCGCTGAGCGTGAGCTCGAGGTTGTCGCTGCGGTAATTCACACGCAGGCGCTCGGTGGCGCTGAGGGTGCGGGTGGTGTTCTCGGTGAACTTGAACTCGCCCAGGTTGTAGGACCTCAGGAAGCCGTCGTAATCCATGTCGCCGGTGGCGGCGTTGTAATAATTGTCGATCCTGGCGGTCACGTCATCGCCGCCCACGTAAGACGAGGACTTGTTGTAACCGACGCGGCTCATGTTGCTCATCGAGAAGTTCGACTGTCCGAACGGGATGTTGGCGAACATGTTCACATTGGCATTGAACGAGTCGGGACCGTTGAAAGGCATGGAGTACTGCGCTCCGTTAGGGGCGTACCACATGGCGTTCACGATAGGATCCTGGGTATAACTGCCGTCAAAACGTACGTTCACGGACGAGAACTTCCTGCGGTTGGAATAACGGTAGTCGCCCCGGAGGCTATGGCTGAAGTAAGGAGCCAGGTAAGGGTTACCGAAACTTATGCGCAGCGGGTTGGTGTTATCAGGCACCGGAATGAGCTGCGATACGCTGGGCTGCTCGGAGGATCCGCGGTAGAACATACGCATGCTGGCGTCGTCGCTCATATCCCAGAACAGCATTCCCTGGGGAGAGAAGCGCCAGCGGACGTCGTCGTACGGATCAAGGGTCTTTCCGGCACGGGTGGTCTCGTTGTGAGTGTGCACGGGGCGTGCGGAGAAACCGAGCTGGAAGCGCACCTTGTCGGTCTGGTACAAGGCGTTCACTCCCATGTTGTGGCTGCTGTTGGTATTTATGACGCGGCTGGAATAGAAGTCATCCTTGGCGCCGCCGTTCAACATGTCGTAAGTATCCTTGACAGAAGACGACTTGGACCAGTTGTAACCGTAGTTGGCCTCAACGTAGAAGTTGTTTCCGAGAGGCTCGGTGTAGGTCACGCGGCCGAAAACGCTGGAACTCTGGTTGTCCTGTTCTATGCGCTGGTCGGTATTCTGGGTGTCGCCCCATTTGCCGTCGGCATAGCCTCCGGAAAGCACTGTGGACGTATTCCGGCTCTCCAGGTCGTTGTTGGAGAAGCTGTAGCGCGCCATTGCGGTAAGGGTACGTCCGGGGATTCCGAGCCTCTGGCGCAGCAGGAAGAAGCCGCTGGTGCTGAGGTTGCGGTTGTCGCCCAGGTTGGCGGAGTTGCTCTCGTTGATCTTGGTGACGCCCTTGCCGTCGAGATAGTCGTAGTCGGTGGCGGAGACGCTGGTCTGGTTGTAGTTGCCGCCGCCGAAGTTGAGCTGCGGCTCAAACAGGATGGAGGTGTTGTCGGAGAACTTGTGCTCGAGGCGCATGCCCACGCGATGTCCCCAGCTGCGGGTGTCGTTGGTGCCCTGGGAGTCGGAGAGCATATTGTGATCGGTCAGGTAGGTGGTGGTGGAACTCTCCTCCTCCACCAGACGAGCGGTATTGCTGTAGAGATAGTTGCCGCCGATGTCCATCTTGCCGTCGAAGAGGGTCCAGGCGCCGTTGACGCCGCCCATCCACGAGGTGGTGATGCCGTTGTCGCCCATGTTGCCGCCACGGCCGCCGCCGAAACCGCCGCCACCGCCGCGCATACCGCCCATCATGCTGCCTGCCAGGTCGTTGAATCCGCGGTTGTTGGTGTTGTTGCCGTTGACGATGAGGGACAACTGGGTCTTGTCGGTGAACTTGCCCACGAACGCGGCGGTCTGGTAGCGCCAGTCGCCTTCCACGTTGGTGGAGGGCACGTCGTGTCCGCCGCCGGCCATCACGTTGCCGAAGGCGCCCTTCATCATGCCGGGCTTGATGCTCAGGTCAATGACCTGCTCCTCCTCGCCGTCGTCAATGCCGGTGAACTCGGCCTGCTCGGACTTCTTCTGGATAACCTTGAGCTTGTTGATGATCTTGGCGGGAATATTCTTCGACGCTAGCTGCGGATCATCCAGGAAGAAAGTCTTGCCATCGATGGTTATCTTACTGATACTCTGTCCGTTGACGGTAATGGCACCGTCCTCGGACACCTCCACGCCGGGGAGTTTCTTGAGGAGGTCCTCAAGCACGTCGTTGTCGGTGGTCTTGAACGACGAAGCGTTGTACTCGATGGTGTCTTTCTTGATGATGATGGGGTTGCCCACCGCCGAAACCGAAGCGGCGTCGAGCTGCTCGCGGTCAACCTTCATGCGGATCTCGCCGAGCTCCTTCACGTCGGGAACCTTTATCTCCTTGACGTAAGGCTCGTAACCGAGAAGCTCGGCCCTAAAATGATAGGTGCCGGCACGCACTCCAGTCAGCTCAACCTTGCCCTCGGCGTCGCTGAGAACGTACTTTGCCGGCTTCTGGGCGCCTTCCCTGGTAAGCGAAACGGTGGCGAAGCCAACCGGCTCGCCGTTGGAGTCGTCAATCAGGGTTGCCGTAAGGCGGTTCTGGGCAAATACTCCGTTGCCAAGAAGCAAGGCTCCGAGCAAAACAACTATTCTATAAAACTTCATAACTCTTATTTGACGCAAATAAACCTCTAAGGTTTAACCCTGTCGGGATTGTTTGCGATAAATCTTTCCCAGGAGCCGCCGGAGGCCTTGGCTGCCAGCGGGCTGCTGATCTGGTAATAGTGGCACATGGCGATTGCGAGCGCGTCGGTGGCGTCCAGGTACTTCGAGCGGATGTCGATTCCGAGCGTCTTCTCCACTATGAGCGCCACCTGCTCCTTGCTGGCCGCACCGTTGCCGCAGATTGCCATCTTGGCCTTGCGCGGAGCGTACTCGTACACGGCGGCGCCATGTGTGAGGGCTGCGGTCATCGCCGCCCCCTGTGCGCGCCCCAACTTGAAGATAACCTGGGCGTTACGGCCGTAGAACGGAGATTCGATAGCCAGGTCGTCGGGCGAGTGAAGGTCGCAAAGAGCGCATACCTTGTCGAAGATGATGCGCAGCTTCTCGTAAATGTCGTCGACCTTCCGCAGGTCAAGCACACCCATGTCTACGAAGTGCGGCTTCCCTGCCTCATCCACACGCACAATCCCGAAACCAAGCAGGTTGGTTCCGGGATCGATGCCGAGTATGGTGCGGGCCTTAGTCAATCCTGTCGAAGCCCGTATAAGGACGGAGGATCTCGGGGATGATTATTCCCTCCGGGGTCTGGTTGTCCTCAAGCAGAGCGGCCACGACGCGCGGAAGTGCCAGCGAACTGCCGTTCAGCGTGTGCGCAAGCTGCGTCTTGCCCTCCGCATCGCGGTAGCGGCAGTGCAGACGGTTGCTCTGGTAGGTTTCGAAATTGCTCACGGAGCTGATCTCGAGCCAGCGGCCCTGGGCGGCGCTCCAAAGCTCGAAATCGTAGGTGATTGCGGAAGTGAAGGACATGTCGCCGCCGCAGAGGCGCAGGATCCTGTACCTCAGGCCGAGCTTGTTGACAATGCCTTCGACGTGGGCCACCATCTCGTCAAGCGCCTTGTAGCTGTCTTCGGGCTTCTCCACGCGCACTATCTCCACCTTGTCGAACTGGTGCAGGCGGTTCAGGCCACGCACGTCCTTGCCGTACGAACCGGCCTCGCGGCGGAAGCACGGAGTGTATGCGGTAAGGCGCTGGGGAATCTGGTCTGCTGCCAGGATGACGTCGCGGAAAATGTTGGTCACAGGCACCTCGGCTGTGGGAACCAGATAGAAATCGTCCACCTCGGCGTGATACATCTGGCCTTCCTTGTCGGGCAGCTGGCCGGTACCGAATCCGGAATCGCGGTTCACCACCACGGGCGGCTCAACCTCCTTGTATCCGGCTGCGGTGTTGCAGTCGAGGAAGAAATTGATCAGAGCCCTCTGGAGCTTTGCGCCCTTACCCTTGTAAACGGGGAATCCGGCGCCGGTGATCTTCACTCCCAGGTCGAAATCTATGATGTCGTACTTCTTCGCGAGCTCCCAGTGGGGCAGCGCACCTTCGGGCAGATTCACCTCGGGGCCACCCATCTTCACGACCTCGTTGTCCTCGGCGCCCTTGCCGGGCTTGACCAGGGAACAAGGCACGTTGGGCATGAGCACAAGGTTGTTCTCCATCTCGGCGGCGGCTTCGTCCATGCGGGCGAGGAGTTCGCCGGAGCGGGCCTTCAGTTCGGCCACGGCGGCCTTGGCCTTCTCGGCCTCGTCGCGCAGGCCCTGCTTCATCAGGGCGCCGATCTCGGCAGCCTTCTGCTTCTGCTGGGCGAGCAGGGCGTCGCTCTCAACCTGGAAACTGCGGCGCATGCGGTCCAGTTCGAGCACCTTGTCGACTATAGGCTGAGCGTCGAAATTCTTGATTTTCAATTTCTCGACAACCGCCTGAGGGTCGTCGCGAAGCATCTTGAGTGTCAACATAACTGCTTAAAATTAAAAAATGACCCGCACTGCGATCCCGAAGTGCAAGTCATTCATTCCATAATACCTTCGAGATTAGTTCTCAAAAGGGACAACGGACACGTAGGATTTGTCGTTCCTCTTGCGAGTGAACTTCACCGTGCCGTCGATAAGGGCGTACAGAGTGTGGTCCTTGCCCATGCCAACGTTGACCGAAGGATTGTGGACAGTGCCCCTCTGGCGGACAATAATGTTGCCGGCCTTTACGACCTCGCCGCCGAATTTCTTGAGACCCAGGCGCTTGCTCTGTGACTCACGACCGTTCTTGGAACTGGATTGACCTTTCTTGTGTGCCATAATTCTTAAGCGATTGCGTTGATTTTAATCTTGGTAAGTTTCTGACGATGGCCGTTCAGCTTCTGGAAGCCCTTGCGGCGGATCTTCTTGAAAACGAGGACCTTGTCGGCCTTCGCATCGTCATCGAGAACGGTAGCCTTCACAATGGCTCCCTCAACATACGGAGTACCGACCTTCACGGCCTCGCCGTCGGCGACGAGAAGCACCTTGTCGAACTCTACGTCAGCACCTTTGGCGTCGGCAAGCCTCTGCACAAAGATTTCGTTGCCAGCTTCAACCTTGAACTGCTGGCCTGCAATGTCTACGATTGCGTACATCAAACAAACTTTTTAAGTGTTTGGGCCGTAAGCGTCTGCGCGTCATGGCAGCTCTTCACATGCTCAACGGTCATAAAAACGGACCGCAAAGATAGCAATTATTATTGATTCTGCAAATATTTGCTTGTTTCAAAATTGTTTAGCATATTTGCGAAACAAAAATGTTTCCAAAATGGACACTCCCTTTGTCTTCAACAAGCCCGTAACGGGGCGGTACTTCATTGGAAGGAAAGCCGACGTCACCATTCTCTCGAACCTCCTCCGCGACGGCGAAAACGTCGTGATGTACGAGCCCCCCAAGGCCGGAAAGGACTCCCTGCTGCAGCAGGCATTCTTCGACATGAAGCTGTCGCTCAGGCAGTTCCGCATCGTGAGCCTGTCGCTGCTGAACGTCCGCACCGTGGCCGACTTCTGCATGAAACTTGGGTCCGCCGTCATCAAACTGTACGGTACAACCACCGACGACTACGCGCGCCTGGTTTCCGAGCAGCTTCCGGGCTCGCACTTCGTGTTCGACGAGCAGGTCTACCAGACCACCGAGCGCATACTCTCGCTCGGCTGGGACATCGATGACGACGACATCCGCGCCATCCTCACCCTCCCCTACCGCATCGCCCGCACCGACGGGCGCAAACTCTTCGTCTGCATCGACGACTTCCACAATGTGATGCTCACCGAAGACGGAGACCGTATCTGCAACCTGATGCAGGAGGTGTTCAAGGCGCGCACCGCCGAAGACAGGGCGTCCGGCTGCTATGTGCTCTACGGCTCGCACGTGAATGCGATGAAGGAGATATTCGAGCACAGGCACTTCTTCCACAGGCAGATCGAGCGCGTAAGGCTCAGCGAGATAGACGAAAAAGACATTGCCGACGCCGTCAACAAGGGATTCCTCTCGAGCGGCAAGGTGATAGACAGGAGCCTGATGCTTGGTGCGTGCAAGCTGTTCAATTGCAACGTCTACTATATCAATTGCTTCGCCTCCATCTGCGACTCGCTGTCGAAGGGATACATGATGGAGCCGGTGCTCACCGAGGCCCTGACCAATATGCTGGCCATCCACGAACCGCGGTTCAAGGCAATAATGTCGGACCTTACCACCTTCCAGGTATGCCTGCTTCGCGCCGTCGTGGACGGACACACCAAGTTCAGCAGCGCCGAGGTCATACACCGTTACGACCTCAATTCATCGGCCAACGTACGCCGTCTGAAGGATGCGCTGTGCAAGAAGGAGATCATCACCTTCGACGATGAGGAAAATCCCCACATCATCGATCCCCTTTTCGAATACTGGGTAACAAAGTATTATTTCGGCATTAAATAGCCGGACTTTTTTAGTATATTGCATTCCGCTTATGGATAAATACATACACCCCGAGACCTGTTTTGAGGCGCTGGAGTTGCCGCAGCTCCTGTGCGACAGCATGACAGGTTCTTCCATAGAAGATTTCACCGATGCGGAAGAAATCGAATGGTAGCATGAAAAAGAACTTGTTTATTCTGCTTGCGGCGGCAGCGGCGGCCGTCGCCTGTTCAGAAAGGGTTTTCCCGGAGGAAAGCCCCGTCACCGGCGTACCCGCACGGTTCCAGATCAATGAAATGGACACCAGGACGCTCCTTACCGACAACTACCGCATCTGCTGGGAAGCCGGGAAGGACGAAGTGTCCGTTTTCGCAAAGACCGACAACTGCCGGTTCTCCGTCACCACCGGCGGCGACGGCAGCTTCTGGCTTTACGGCACGCTGTCACAGGTAACCTCGAGGTACTATGCCCTTTATCCATACGACCCCGACGCCACCAATTCCACGGGATGCATCACGACCACTCTGCCTTCGGAGCAGAAAGCCATTCCCAACCAGTTCAGCAATATCGTTGCGGTAGCCTCGACTACGGAGACCGAACTCCGCTTCCAGAACTGCGTCACCCTTGTGGAGGTCAACCTTGCATCTGCAGGAGTGAACAGGATATCGTTCCGGGGCAACAACGGAGAGCTCGTGGCAGGCCGCATCCGTATGAGCGTGCCTTCCAAGCCCGAGGAGAGCGTCCCCGATCCTGTGATCGTATCCGGGGTCAAGGAAGTCAGCATCTCCAACGGTGGCAACGAACTGGCACCCGGCACATATTATATGGCCATTGCGCCCCAGACTTTCAGCAAGGGCGTCACCGTCACCATGAGCGGCGCCGGCGGCTATTCGGAGAAGACAACGGCGAAGGCTGTCACCGCGAGCCGCAGCAAGCGCCTCAAGACCGGAGCCCTCTCTCCCACACTCACGCCTAACGACGGAGATTTCTTTATTGAATGGAACGACGGAGATGATTCCGGCACGGTCTATCCCGGCGAACCGAAGACGCTCTATTACTCTTACTCGGGTCACAACTCGCTGACTTTCAACGTCCACAGTTCCTCTACCGTTACCGTGACCGACGACGGGAGCGGAACGATTGAGACTAACGGCAGCAAAACGGTATACAAGCTGTCGCCTGTTCCCGGCAGCGGCGGCGACAACGCCAACAACTCACGCCTTCGCACCGCATCCCGCGGCAGCAAGGACTCCCCCGTAGACCTTTCCACCGACAACAACAACCTGTTCGGAGCGTCGCTCAGCGGCGTTAACACCGCCAACTGCTACGTAGTTCGCGCGCCCGGCTGGTATTCCTTCCCGCTGGTGTACGGAAACGCCATAAAGAACGGTTCCGCCAACACCAGGGCCTATGCCCCCTCCGTCAGCGGTTCCACCGCCCTAACCCCCTTCGTCAAGGCCGACGGAAGCGGTATTACAAGCCCCTACATCAACGCTTCCGGAAGCAAGGCCGTGAGCGCCCGGATCGAGTGGCAGGACGCCCCCGGACTCGTTGCCGACGGAGTGACGCTGGTGACCGCAGGCGGCAGCGGCGACAGGATAGTGTTCAACGTGCCCGAAGCTACCATCCGCGAAGGCAACGCCGTCATCAGCGCACTGGATGCATCCGGCGGCGTGGTATGGAGCTGGCATATCTGGGTTTGCGGCGCTTCCGACAGCGACCTGCAGCCTGTTACCGTAACCAACAAGGCCGGAAACACCTACAAGTTCACGAAGCTGAATGTGGGATGGGTTGCGCCTTACAACAACCTGCAGTACCAGCAGCGCGAGGTAACGCTGAGCTTTACCCAGCAGGGCGGCAAATCTATAGAATTCAAGCTTTTGCAAGCAGGAGCAAGCTATTCCAACGTCATAGGCTACTGCCCCTTCTACCAGTGGGGCCGCAAGGACCCGTTCGCCGCAAGCGACGGCACGCCAAACGAAGACCCCATGGCGGAATGCGTAAAGAAGACATGGTACAAGACCTCCGGACGCGATACCACCGGGACCAGGGCCATGCGGCTTGGAACCAGCCTGGCCGCTTATATCAGTCACCCTGATATGTACAATATGGATTCCAACGGCGACAATACATACGCGAACCTCTGGAATGCCACGCAGGCCAAGTTCAGCTCAAGCAACACTTCCACCGAAAATGCGGCCGCCGTGGTCAAGACGGTTTATGATCCCTGTCCGGTGGGCACCTGCCTGCCGCCCGTAGGCGCATGGACAGCTTTCGCTTCCAACAATATCGACGGGGCGTTCAATTATGGATATGCCTTCTATGCCGGCCCGAACAAGACCGGAGGCACCACTTTCTATCCTGCCACAGGATCGATGTCCACCATGAACCTCACTTCCACCAAGGTCGCAGCGTCACTCAGCAAGGTTGGAACCGGCTTCTCCTACTGGTCCGCCAACGCCAACAAAGAGTCGGCAGGCTTCAACCTGAACTGTTACAACAAAGGCGCCCCTACCAGCAGCTACGGCAGCAACCGCCAGTACGTTTTCGCCATCAGACCCGCACTCGAACAATAGAGATGAAGAAATTATTCCTCGCACTGCTGCTGATTGCAGCTCTTCCCTGCCAGGCACGCAATTCCGTGGCCGTGGTCGCCGACCGCGCCACATACGACGCATGTTCAGCGTCCATAGGCCGTTACGCCGCCGCCATCAGGCAGCACGACGGCAAGAACGTTCTGGTGCTGGTGGCAGACTGGACTCCGGAGCGGCTGCGCGACACCCTTAAGTACCTGCACGCCAAGCGAAAGCTCGAAGGCGCCGTGCTGGTGGGCAATATCCCTGTGCCCATGATCAGGCGCGCGCATCATCTGGCCACGGCGTTCAAGATGGACCCCAGAATGCCCGTCAAGCGCTCGTCCATTCCTTCCGACCGCTTCTACGACGACTTCGGACTGCGTTTCAGCTTTATCAGCAGCGACGGCCCCCTCTACTACTACAATCTCCTGCCCGACGGCGACCAGCGGGTGCGCTGCGACATCTATACCGCACGCATAAAACCGTCCCGAACCGACCCCGAACACAGTTTCGAGGAACTGATCTGCGAGTTCCTTGACAGAGCCGCAGCAGCCAAGGGCAGCAACGAAAAGCTGGACCGCGTGTTCTACTTCGGCGGGCACGGCAACAGCTCGGAGAGCATCAACGCCCGTATCGACGAAGAGCGTGCATACTACGAGCAGTTCGGTCTGAAGGAGCCCGAGGGGCAGGTACGGTTCCTGAACTTCGACGAGGAACGCTTCGTGCGCGAGAGGCTCAAGGCGGCCCTGGCATCGCCGGAAATCGATTTCGCTCACCTGCACACGCACGGCGCCGTGGGCACGCAGTACATCAGCAAGGAACCATATACATTTATTGCAACCGAGCACATGGAACTGGCCAAAAAGTTCCTGCGCTCCAAGATGCGCGACGCCAAGGACAAGACCGCCGCGGCAGACAAACTGCAGAAAACCTACGACGTACCGGAGAGCTGGCTCGCCGGATGGGACGACCCCGAGGTGACCCGCAAGGATTCCCTCTTCTCAGCATCGGTCGACATTACCCTGAAGGACCTCGACGGATTCAAGTCCGGGGCCAAGGTAATCCTGCTCGACGCCTGCTTCAACGGTGCTTTCCTGCACGACGACTACGTTGCGGCCCGCTACGCCTTCGGGCACGGCAGCCAGACCATGGCGGTGACCGCCAATACCGTAAACATCATCCAGGACCACTGGAAGAACGAACTTGCCGGAATGCTGGCCGCAGGCAGCTGCGTGGGCGAATGGGCCCGCAGGTACATGACCATCGAGTCGCACCTGTTCGGCGACCCCACCTACAGCTTCGTTTCGAGCGCTCCACGCAACCCCGACGTCACGCTGGGCGTCAAGATCAACAACGGCAGGTACAGTCCCTCTGTGTGCCTCGACCTGCTTCGCACCAAACCGTCGGTCAACCTGCGCCTGGAGGCGTTCTATTACATAATTCGCGAAGCCGCGGACATGGGCACGCTGAACGGAGCCATCCGTCTGGGGCTGAACGATTCCTACGAGATGATACGCCGCATGGCGGCAAACTACGCCGAGAAGAACGGCTCCCCTGAGCTGCTGGACGACATCGCGCGCCATTACCTCGATCCCCAGGAATCTTCCCGTGTTCGCATGCACCTTATGAACGCCCTTGCGCTCTACCCTGCCGACGACGTCGAAAAGGCCCTGCGCTCCGCATGGGGCGGCATCTGGCCGGCAAAGGATGATTTCGAAGCCGTCCTGGCCCGCATCTGCAACGGGATACGGAGCTCCGACACCGACATCGCAGCTCTCTCAGACCAGGCGGCCGACGCAAAGGAAAGGATGTTCACGATACGGCGCCAGCGCAACGCCTGTGTCCCTTCGGCAATAGAGCCGATGCTCGGGCTGCTTGCCAACGGGTCGGAAGACAACGGCCTGAGGCTCGCTGCGGCGGAAGCGCTTGGCTGGTACACACATTCCTGGCGCCGCCAGGAGGTGTATGACGCCCTTAAGAGCATGAAGCCGGACAACCCCGACATTGCAGATGAAGTTTACCGCAGCATAAGAAGGCTTGAAGACAATGCGCATACCCGCTAAACTGGTCATATTCCTCGCATTGCTTTGCATTCCAGCGGTTCTTGCCGCGCAGCGCAAAGTCGAGATTTACGGCACCGTAAGCACCGTGGAAAACGGAGCTTCGGTACCCGTCGACTTTGCCGTGGTGGTGCTCAAGCCCGCCGGACTGTACACCACCACGGACGCTTCCGGAAACTACCGTATCAGCGGCCTGGACCCCGGTTCCTACGAACTCAACATACAGTTGATAGGATACGAGACCGTAGACACCACCGTCGTGCTTAAGCAAAGCGTGCGCAAGGATTTCGTGCTCACGGCCAGTTCCTTCCGTCTCGAGGAGGTGCACGTGGTGGCTGAGGCGTCCAAGGCCGGCGAATCCACCGCCTCCCTCATCTCCAGGCAGGCCATCGACCACAGCCAGACCAGTTCCCTGCGCGATATAATGGCCCTGCTGCCGGGCGCGTCCATCACCAACCCCGACCTCAGTTCCGCCCACAGCATCACCCTGCGTTCCGTGAGCGGAAGCGACATGAACAGTCTGGGAACGGCGATTATCGTGGACGGCGCGCCAATGTCAAACAACGCCAACATGGAGGGCATCACGGCCGTCATGAACGGAGTGTCGTCGCCGATTGCGGGCACTTCCGTATCGGCCGGAGGCGCCTCTCCCACCGGAGGCATCGACGTGCGCCAGCTGTCCACCGACAACATCGAATCAGTGGAGGTGATCCGCGGCATCCCTTCGGTGCAGTACGGCGACCTTACCTCGGGAGCCGTCATCATCAACTCGAAGGCAGGCGCGGAACCTCTCACCGTCAGGCTCAAGGCGGATCCGAAGATCTACCAGGTGGCGGCGTCCAAGGGCTTCAGGCTCGGAGAGAAAGCGGGCGACTTGCACCTCAGCGGCGACTATGCCTACAGCAACGCCAAGACCACCGAATCCTACGCATATTACCAGAGGCTCAATGTCAAGGGCCTGTGGTCCAAGACTTTCGGGAGTCTTGTGAGCTCCACCGCCCTGGACCTGCGCTTCGGCAAGGACACCCGCGACAAGAACCCCGACGACCTGCGTTCCAGCCTGGCCTCGGGCGGCACAAACATAGGCTACCGTATCAACACCAACGGCACCTGGAACATCAACCGCGGATGGCTCAAAACGCTGCGATACGACCTCTCCAACAGTTTTACCTGGAAGGAATCGTATCATGAACAGGACAACGTGAACGCGGTGGCCATCTACACCACCAACATGCAGGACGGCACCACCGTGGCCAACCTGCCGGGGCTGCGGCTGTACGACACCCAGGGCAACGAAATCACTTCGTTCCCTTCCGGTTCCGACGCCTACGCCATAATGACGCCGTACACCTATTTCTGCCATTACGACTTCTACGGCAAGGAACTCAACACCTTCGCCAAAGTGACGCTGAACCTCTTCAAGCAGTGGGACAAGACCAGCGAGAAGATACTAATCGGCGCCGATTTCAAGTCGGACGGCAACCTAGGACAGGGCCTTGTTTTCCAAAAGGACTGCCCGCCCAGCCGCACCAACACCGAATCCGGCTACCGCGAGCGCCCGCTCTACGACATTCCGTTCGTGAACCAGAACGGATTCTTCGCCGAGAGCTCCTTCCGCACGCAGGTACTGCAGCGGACCCTGAATCTCACCGCAGGCGTGCGCTTCGACCTGGTGAACGGCAAGAGCGCCCTCTGCCCGCGCGTGAACGCATCCTTCGAACTGATTCCCGAAGTGTGGACGCTGCGCGGAGGATGGGGAATCACGGCCAAGGCGCCCACCGCGGCCTATCTCTACCCCACCGACGCCTACTACGACCAGGTTAACATCAACACAACCGAAGCGCTTGCCGAGAAAGACCGCACGGTGATGGCCACCACCAGGATTTATTCCACCGGAAATCCCGACCTAGAGATAGCCCGCAACCGCAAGGCCGAGATCGGCTTCGACCTGAAGATCGCCGGCCGTTACCGCCTCGGAGTAACCCTGTACGACGAGCTTATGAAGAACGGCTACAGCTTTTCCCGGGACTACAGCACCTTCGCCTGGGAACCCTACAGGATATGGGAGATTGCCGGCCACGACGCTTCCGGCGCCCCGCTGTTCGCCCAGACCGTCGACACCCACCGTTTCTTCGGCTACTACAGGCCTACCAACAACGCCTGGGAGCACCATTACGGGGCTGAATACGAACTCGACCTGGGCCGCTTCAGTGCCATACGCACATCCTTCTTCCTCAACGGCGCATGGATGCACAGCATGAGCACTTCTTCCGGCGAGAGCTTCGCCCTGAACCTGAAACAGGGCAGCTACGTGAACAGCCACGTGGCCGTCTACGACCCCGGCGTGCGCAAATACCACAACGAGAAATTCCTGACCACGCTGCGCACCACCCACAACATTCCTTCGATAGGATTCGTCGTCACGCTCACCACCCAGCTGAACGTTTACACCAGGAGCTGGACGGAGTATCACAACGACGAGGCGCCGCAGCGCTATATCTCCAACGACGACGGCAAGGTATACGAATTCACCGCCGCGATGGCCGCCGATCCTGACTACAAGTATATGGTGGGACAGCTTTCCGACTCCCGATTCATCGTCAGCCACACCATTCCCACGCTTATGTTCAACCTCAACGTATCCAAGGAGATACGCAATTTCATGACCGCCGCGTTCTACGTGAACAACCTCTTCAATTCCAGGCCGCTCGACCCTTCGGAAGTCACGAAGGGAAGTTACTCCGAACTCGGCAGTCCCATGTACTTCGGATTTGAATTAAAACTGAAAATATGAAAAGATTTGCATTCCTCCTGCTCATGCTGGCAGCCGTATGGGGCTGCAAGAGAGTTCCGCCAATCACATCGGTTCCCTGGACGCCTGTCATCGATGAATCCAAGCTCGGTGATGCTCCCAGCGCCGGCAAATACAAGGTTACACTTACCAACCTGGGCAACGAAGAGGCCCAGGAATTCACGGTGGCACCCGGCGGCAGTGAGAGCTTTCAGGTAACGCCCGGAATGTACAACGTTACAGCCCAGGCCCATGGTTCCCAGGCCGGCAGGGCCTACAATTACATAGGCGCTACAAATGGTATCAGGATTGAGAGCACCGACGGCACCCAAACCACCATCACGGTCGCCGCCTCGGAGTCTTCCGCCCTGGTTTTCAAGGAGATACACTACAATGCAAGCAAAGCCACGGGCACCGCTACCGGCCGTTATCTGAAGGACACCTTCTTCGAGATTTACAACAACTCTGAAACCACCGTGTATGCCGACGGCATCTGCCTTGGCGACCCGCTGAGCTGCAAGGTATACGATTTCTCCGACAAGCTGCCCAACGCCTCGGATTACGTGTTCATCGGCACCTATGTATGGCAGATTCCAGGCAACGGCACCGACTACCCCATCGCTCCCGGAGAGTCCTTCATAATCGCCGCTTCGGCCATCGACCATACCAAGTCTGCCACCAGCCTCGACCTTTCCACCGCGGAATTCGAGACGATATGCGACAAATACAAGGAGAAAGGCGGCCAGACCGACGCCAACGCAGTGAACATGGTCCTGGCCTGCACCATCAAGGAAACGGGCCTCGGCAACCAGTTCGGCAAATTCACCGACAGCGCATGGGCAATCTTCTATCCTTCCGTGCCGCTGCGCAAGGACGGCGAGTACCTTGAGTCCAACCATGCCAACAACTATGGCCTGGAAGTGCTCAAGAAGGATATTCTGGACGCCGTCGACTGCCTGAAGACCGAGAATCCCGACGACAAGCGCCTCGAGCCCGATCTCGACGCGGGCTGGATCAAGTGCGAGACGACCGGAGGCTTCCAGAGTATAGTGCGCAAGGTGGCTTCCACGCGCGAAGACGGCAGCATAGTGCTGCAGGACACCAACAACACCAGCGAAGACTTCACGGTCAACGATGCGCCTGAAATCCGCCGTTACGGCGTTCACAGGCCGTCGTGGAGCACCTGGACCACCGCCCAATGAAACGTTTCCTCCCATTCCTGCTCCTGACCCTCCCCTGCCTGGGCGTTGCCGCGCAAGGGGCAGGCGACAGGGCGCATCTGCTCCTGAACACCACCCGAGCCCTATGGATGGACAGCGCCAATGCCGCCGGGCTCTCAGTTTCGGCTCCCGAGGCTTTCAACCTGGTGGACGCTGGCTATACCTATGAGACGGGGAGCTACAGGCGCATGCAGACCGGAACGACTGTCGGAGTCTTCGACTTCGACACGCAAGGGGCCCTGAAAGTGGGAAAGGTGCAGCTCTGGGGGCGTTTTCGTTACGACAATACCAACGACCGCGGATCTTCTTTCAATACCCTGCTGTACGACCCCTACGACGAGCGGTTCATGTACACCGCCGCCGACACCGTAGCCGGGCAGTGGAAGAAGCAGTCCTATGAGATGCAGTTCAAGGCCGCCATACCCCTGGGCGAATGTTTCGCCGCAGGAGTGCACGTGGATTACACCGACCGCATCGCTGCCGGGCAGATAGACCCGAGGGCGGAATCCTATCATTATTCCGTTACGGTGCGTCCCGGTCTGGTTTGGAAGGCCGGTGCCAGCACCATAGGTGTCAACGGCCTGTATTCCAATACCTTCGAGCGCTCGACCCCCTCCATCAGCAACTCTCAGGAGACCCAGAAGGTGTACCTGTTGCGCGGTCTGGGCAACTGGGTTGGCGAGCAGGTCGGCGGCGGCGGACTGAGCACCATGTACTTCCGCTGCAACAGCTGGGGCGGAGGGCTCCAGTACGCGTATGATGGCTCCTTGCGCCTGCTGGCCGAAGCCGGATACGCCATCCACAGTACCGAGATACACGAGAGCGCAACCCAGCCCAAGCCCCACGGAGACACCCGCAGGCAGGAGTTTTCCACCGATGTAAAGGCAATCTTCGGCGGGAAGGTCATGCACAAGGCCGGCTTGTCCTCCGACGTGGCCATAACCACAGGAATCGAGCCCACGACGCAGTGGAACAAGGATAAGGGTGAATGGGAGATCACCTATTCCGCCGAGCAGTGCACACTGGTTTCGTGGAACGGCATGCTTTCTTACGATGCCTTCATCCTCGACGGAGACAGTTATACCTGGCATTTCAGCACCGAGGCAGGCCTGGATGCAAAGCAGGACAGCTATGCCGTCCCGGCTTCGCATTTCGAATATCTTAACGCCGTCCTGAACGTAGGCGCAGAGCGGTCGCTGTCTTTAATAAAAGGCGCTTCCCTGCTGCTGGGCGGCAGGCTATCGTTCGTGAAGAACCTTGGAAGCTCATATGAGTACAGCGGCCACAGGGCCGGAACGGCGCCCGTGCGCGACTTTTATCCGCACGACCTTTCCATTCTTTCAGCCGACCGCCTTAATGCGCGCCTGGAAGCCGAATATGCCTTCCCGGTCGGGAAGGAGCTGAAGCTCGCATTCTGCGGCGAAGCGTCGGTCCTCTTTGCCTCATGCAAAAAAGACCGCACGACGCTGTTGGGCGCCGTGCGGCTTTACTTCTGACGATTAATCAGTTTTATTTAGGTTCTTCAGCCAAGCGGATGCAACGGACCTCAACGCCCTGGAGATACTGGGCATAGCTGAGGGACAGACGTCCGTCCTTGTAAGCACTTGTGAAGGTGCTCATGAGAGCGAAGTACTGGAAGCTGGTTCCCGCTGCGTTGGGCTTGTAAGCCGTGGACGACATAACCTGGTTGAGAGCAGGTTTTCCGATCCATGCAGACTCGTTGCACTTCGAGGCGTCAGTAACGGTAACATTGTATGCGCCGGTAGCAGTATTGCTGGTCTTGTTGCGCGCGCCGAGGAACGACCAGTTCCATCCGGCCTCGTTGAAGACCTTGACGCTGGAACCCTTGCATGCGGCGACCCAGTACAGGGCGGTGTTGTCCTCAACTGCGGCAGTCTCGCCTCTGGTGTCGTCCTTGTTGGAGGCACCGACAAGTTTGAGGAAGTCGGCGCGGGTAGGAATGTACCAGCCCGGAGGGCAGATGCCCTGTGCGCCTTCGAAATCCCTGTAATTGCCGCTCTGCCAGTCACTCTGGGTACCGAAAGTCAATTCTTCGGCCTTCTTGCCCATGGCTGTCGGATAGTCATACAGATAACCGTCGTTGTTGTTGACGCTGGGAACGGCAACGCCGCCCTCCACGGTATAGGTATACCAGATACCGTTATCATCCTTAGGATCGGAAGAAACGGTCTTGCCCTTAGGCACATATGCCAGAGGGGCAGCCATCCACCAGCGGCCGTCGGCGAGCTTCACGATAGGATAGGTCTTGCCGCCGTAAGTGATGGTCTTGGCGCTCAGGTTCTCGGAGAACAGGATGAAGTTGTTGCCATTGTCGAATCCGCAGCCGGGGAGGGATGCAGCTGCACCCTGCACATCGGCCTCTGCTGTGATGGTGTAGGTTGCACCTTCAGCAGCGGGCTTGCGGAAGCGTCCGAGCACGGAGCCTCTGTATGCGCCGCCAGTGACGTTGCACTTGACCGCTAAGCCGTTCCATGTAGCGTCGGCCTGGCCGAAGCTGCCGATGAGACCGCTCAGGAAGCCGCCGGTAGCGTCGCTGACCACGTCGCCGGTGTTGCTGCAGTTCACGAAGGTAGCGTTGGCATAGCCTGCCAGGCCGCCGACCTCGGCCAGCTTGTCTTCAGTGGCGGTGGTGTAGTCGCTGATGTAAGTGGTTGCGAAGTGTACCTTTCCGGAGTTCTTGCAGTTGGTGATAAGGCCGTTGATTGCACCGGAAACGCCGCCCATGCAGATAGGATTGTCGGACTTGAGGGTAACGGTACCGCTGTTCTCGGCTCCGGTCATGGTGATGGTGCCCTTATAGGAGCCGTTCACGCCGCCCAGATAGCTGTAAGCGCTGGGAGTAGTGAAAACGTTCTGCATGGTTATGGCACCGCTGTTCTTAACGTTGTTTACGGTGGCGCCCTTGGCAATCATGCCAAATACGCCGCCGAAGTATGCCTGAGCGGAAATGCTCGTCGGATGGTCTGCGGAACAGCCGTCAAGGGTGACTGATCCGGTATTGGTGCAGTCCTCGATGTTGCCCTCGAGGTAACCTACCACGCCGCCCGCGTTCATGGTCTTGGTCTGGGTCTTGAAGGTGACGTTCTTCTTGTTGTGGCAGTTCTTCATGTTCGAGGAGGATGCGCCGACAACGCCGCCGAAGCACATCTGGGGACCGCCGGTAGCAATCATGTAGCAGGTGATGGTGAAGTCTGCCTCGTTGGTGCAGTTCTCCATGGTTACGCCAAGGTCACCTGTGTAGGTTGCATCTGCTGCGAAAGGACCGGTATTGCCGAATACGCCGCCGAAGGTGCTGAACGAGGTGTTGCCGCCGCTCTGGGCCATGGAGGTGCCGCCTGCAAATGCGGAATCGAGATCAAGGGTTCCGAAGTTGTGGCAGTCGGAAGTGTTGCCTGTGACATATCCGGCAACGCCGCCGATGCTGGCGTCGGTAACTGCAACGGCCTTGCCGCCCTTGTAGGTGATCTTGCCGTAGTTGTTGGCATTCTTGAGCTGGCCTTCGATGATACCGGCCACGCCGCCCAGTGCGGGATAGCTGCCGCTACCGCCCTCGGGATACTGCCATTCGATGTTGCCCTTGTTGGTACATCCCTCCACGATACCATGCTCTTTGGGAGCGTTGGCTACTGAAGGAGTCTGACCGAGGACACCGCCGATACCGAATTTCTGCATGCCCTTGGTAGGTCCGCTGAACACGAACTTGATATTGCCCTCGTTGACGCAGTCCTTGACGATGACCTGTCCGGCCATATCGGCGTGGCCAGGACGTGCGACAATACCTGCGATAGCGCTGCAGGACTTGCTGGTCTTTGTGAGTTCCACGTCTATGCTGCCGGTGAACTTACAACCCTCGACATAGCCCATGGGGGATTCACCGACGATACCTGCACAGTAGATGCGTCCGGCTTCATCCGTATTCACCTTGATGCTGCCCGCTACGGAGCAGTTCTTGATCTTTCCGTTGGACTTGCCTGCGATGAATGCAATGCCGGTCATGTCTTCGATGGGACTGGTCCAGTTGATTGCACTGCTGGCATCGACAACGACGTTCTCGACCACGGCTGTTTCGCCAAGCTCGGCGAACAGGGCGGTGGTGAGGTTCTTGATGCTCTTGCCTGCACCGTTGAACTGACCGTTGAACGTAGGCACGGAAGTGATGGTCTGGCCTGCGAGGTCGATGTCGGCGCCGAGGGTAGTTACGTCGGTAGGTTCGCAAAGACCTGCCTTCTCGTTGATCCAGATAACAAACTCATCGACGCTGGAGAGAGTCAGAGGATAGGAGAAGACGAGCTCGGTCGTGGTGAACTTGAAAGGCTCGGAGAATTCGCTGACGCGACCGTCGGCGGCAATTGCTTTCACGCGCACCTCATACTCGGTAACAGGCGTGAGGCCCTCGATTGTTGCAGGGGAAGCGTTTGCGGAAACGGCATCCGCCCAGTCTGCACCGGGAGCCTTGAGCTGGAGCTGATAGGAAGCAGCATCTGCAACGGCGTTCCATGCAACCTCTGCGGACTTTGCCGCAGGCGTTACGGAAGTGATTGCCGGAACGGCAAGATCCTTGGGTGCCTCCTGGAGCGTAGTGAACATGTATGCAGCGGAGAACGGGCTCTCTTCTGTGCCCTCGCCGCCCTTAGCCTTCACGCGCACCTCATATTCGGTGGCGGGAATGAGTCCGCTGACGGTGGCAGAAGTGGTAGTGGCGTTGGCCGCATCGCTCCACTCGCCTCCGGCAGGACGAAGCTGAAGGATGTAATTGGTTGCCTGATCCACCTTGTTCCAGGTTACCTCGGCGGAATTGGTGGTCGGGGTAACTCCTGAGATGGAGGGTGCGGTAAGCACCACAGGCTCCTTCTTACAGGAAATGACTGCTGCAGCCAGTACGACCGCGAACAGTGCGAAAGACATTAAACGTTTCATAAATAAATATGGGTTTGAGTGATTACTTTCGATACTTTTCAGGCATGGAGAAATGATAGCTTATCTTCAGCGGAGTGTCGGCGTCGGTGAGCCAGTTGGCCACATAGAAATTGACGTCGAACTCGTCCAGACCTATGGGCTTGCGGCTGTCGATGCCGTTGATGCCTATGGAGAGTTCTTCCTCCTCGTTGATATAGAGGAGACGGGGGTACGTGAGCTTTTCGCCGCCGGGGGCCTTGGTGAGCGTAATGGGAATGGTGCTTACATTGCGCACGTTGAAGCTCACTTTCTTTTCGGAATACTTGATGTCGCTGATTTCCAGGCAGGCCCTGAAAAGCGGTTCGAGACATTCGGCCTTGCCGTAGACGCAGCCGTCGGCCACAACCGCCGTGCGGCGTGCCTCGAGAGCCTCGCGTATGCCTTCGAGCGAACGCTCCTTTGCGAATACTAGCGTCATGGGGCGGTACTCTCCCCTCTCGTAATCCACCCATTGGAACATGGGTTTGTGGGCGTCGGTGCCGGAAACGATCGCCAGATCCTTCTCGATGGCCCAATGGAAGGCTTCCGGATCGTAGCCCGCAAAGCGGTTGACTATCTCGATGCCGTCCAGGAGTCCGGCGTTCAGGACTTCGGTGTGGATGGGCCACCACTTGGTCTCGTTCGGGGCCTGCTGTTCCCAGTCGGGATGGTTCCAGACTATGAAGGCGCCCTGACGGCGGGCCTCCTTCAGGCCGGCCTTGATGGCCTCCTCTTCCTGCTTGAACTCATCGGCTCCGTATTTGCCGTTGTGGGCCTCGGAAAGCTCGGCGATGGTGTTGCCGTCGGTGATGAAGTGGGTGTTGAAGTGACCGGGGAAAATACGGGTGCCGCGTGTAAGCTCGGCTCCGTGGATGACCATGATGCCGTATTTCTTCGCCGCCTTGGCTATCATCTCATAGGAAGAGTTCCTGTCGACCTTTGCGCCGAAGTCCTTGGCCATGTGCTGATGGTGGGTCTCCAGATGGTCGGTGACGGAGATGAAGTCCAGCCCGTCGAAATCGGCCTCGTCGGCCCTGGTTACGGGCCACACGGAAGCGTCACTGAAATTGGTGTGAAGGTGAAAATCGCCTTTCAGGGTAATGTAACCCGGAACGTCGGGAATGCGCGAACGGTGCGGCACAGTGGCCCCCGCAGAGAGGGTAAGCAGGATGACCGCAAGCGAAATGATGATCTTCTTCATAAAAAACAATGACAGTATTTGCAAATATAAAAAAATATTTCATATCTTTGCGGTCCCAAAAGAAAAAGGAGGTGATAAAAGAATGATTATAGTACCGGTAAAAGAAGGCGAAAATATCGAGCGCGCTCTCAAAAAGTTCAAGCGTAAGTTCGAGAAGACGGGTGCAGTCCGCGAGATGCGTTCCCGCAAGAATTTCGAGAAGCCTTCCGTAAAGCGCCGCATTGCAAAGCAGAAGGCGATCTACGTTCAGCACCTCCGCCTCATGGAAGAGCAGTAAACCAAAGCCAATAAAAAAGCCCGACTCGTTTGAGCCGGGCTTTTTCGTTCATATGCAGTCACTAGATTGTGCCCTGCTCAAGCATGGCCTGTGCGACCTTCATGAAGCCGGCGATGTTTGCTCCCTTCACGTAGTCCACGTGGCCGTCGGGCTGGGTGCCGAACTTCACGCACTGCTCGTGGATGGACTTCATGATAAAGTGCAGCTTGTCGTCCACTTCCTTGGCGTCCCAGGAGATATGCTCAGCATTCTGGGTCATCTCAAGACCGGAAGTTGCAACACCGCCTGCGTTCACTGCCTTGCCGGGAGCGAAGAGGATGCCGTTCTTCTGGAAGAAATGGATGGCGTCGGGCTGGCATCCCATGTTGGACACCTCGCAGCAGCACCAGCAGCCGTTGGCTACGAGCTCCTTGGCGTCGTCCTCGGAAAGCTCATTCTGGAATGCGCAAGGGAGGGCGATGTCGACGGG
>JAEELG010000079.1 GCA_016288775.1 Bacteroidales bacterium
AGCCAGTCATCGATCCGTTTCCGTTCGCCGGCCTTGTAGACCTTAAGCCATCCGTGAAGGACATAGCGGAAGTCCGACGGCTTGCGGTAGGACGGAGGATTGAGTTGTGCAACGGCGGCCAGTTTCCCGTCATCCCTGGCAACAAGATATGTCGCCACTCCGAAATTGGTCTTGTATTCCCGCCAGATGACTGCGAACTGGACCCGGTTCCTTTCCTCTTTATCGGGAAACCAGTTCGTAAAGTACTCGTAGTCATCGAAGGCTCGTGTCGCGAGTTCCGCCGCCTGACGGATCTCGCCGTGTTTCATCTTTCCGAATTCCAGTGCCATTTTAATAAATGCTTAGTATTTACTGACTGAAATACAGCCACTTAAACAAGTTGAACGGCAGGACTTCCGGGTCCTGCCGTGTTTTTTGTGTTTTAACGCAAATCGATTTCCACCACCCAGTCGGGGGAGGCTGACAACGCTGCGGGAGTGTCGATCGTAAGGAATCCGTCTTTGGAGAGCTTGTATCGCAGCGGCGCTCCGGAGGCATACTCCTTGACTCCGGCAATCTTTTCGCCGACGGGAACCACCAGCTGCCCCTTGACGCCGTTGGACGGAATTTCTTCCGGGGAAAGGATATGCAGGAAAATCCTGTCCGCGGTGCGTGTGCTGACGCCCCAGGCCTGTTCGGGAATGGCTGTGGACGTGGTTCCGTTGACCGTGGAAGAATAGGTTCTCATCCAATCTCCTACACCCCTGAGGCGCTCGAGGGCCGTGGCCGGAAGGTTTCCGTCGGGCTGGGGGCCTATGTTGATGAGGAGGTTGGAGTTCTTTGCGGCCGCTTTCACCAGGAGCGTAACTATTTCATCCACTGATTTGTAGTCGGTAACTGCCACCTGGTATCCCCAGGCTCCGTTGCTCATGGTCGTACATGTTTCCAGGGGCAGGACGTCGCTGATTGTGTCGTATGAGTTCCATCCGGTGGTGTTCTGGCCGGGGAGGTCCCGCTCGAACATCTGGATGTCCTCTCCGGGGATGGTGTTGGAGTGGTGGTTGTTGCCGATAAGGCAGTCGTCCTTGATGGAATGAATGTACGAATACAGCTCGTCGAGCCTCCAGTCGAAGCTTTTCTCCTTATGGTCCCACTGTCCGTCGAACCACAGGCAGCCCAGGTTGGGGTAGTTGGTCAGGAGCTCGTTCAGCTGGGACTTCATGAAGTTGAAGTATGAGTCATAGTCCTGACGGTCTGCCGGGCGTCCGGTCGCGTGTCCGGTCTCGCCGAGGGGATAATCGTCCCTGTGCCAGTCCAGGATTGAGTAATAAAGGTGAAAACGGAGTCTTTCGTCCGCGCAGGCCTTCGCCAGTTCGCCCACGACATCCCTTCCGAACGGAGTGCCGTCCACTATGTTGTAGTCCGACGTTGCGGTCTTGAACATCGAGAATCCGTCGTGATGGCGTGATGTGAAGGTAATGTATCCGGCACCGGCGTCCTTGAACGCCTTTATCCACTCTGATGCGTTGAATTCTGCCGGATAGAAACCATTTGCCGCTTTCCGGTATTCCGCCTCGTTAAGGCGTGCGGTCTGGAGATACCATTCTCCCTGTCCGTACATCGAATATATTCCCCAGTGGAGGAAGATTCCAAGTCTTGTGGATGCGAATTCCCGCCTGGCTTTCAGGTTTGCCTCGGAAGGAACATATTGCTGGGCAAACGCACACAGTGTCAGTGCCGCAGCGATGATGATCGTGGTAAGTTTCTTCATATTACATGGCAATAATAATCATTTTTCTTCTTTATTTCCCAAAAGAAATAATTAAATTCGCGAAAACAATGAATTGATATGAAAAGAGTCCTGACCATGGCAGCCATCTTCACACTTGCCGTATCGTGCGGGCAGAACAAAGCCCAGAAAGCACTTGTTCTATATTATTCACAGGAAGGACATACCAAGACGGTTGCGGAGCAGCTCCAGGCCGCCCTTGCCGCCGACATCGAGGAAATCGTTCCCGTGGTGGCGTACGACGGCGATTTCATGGCAACCATCGAGCGTGGCCGCAAGGAACTCGACGAGGGCGTAGTCCCCGAAATCCAGCCCATAAAGGCCGACATCGGCGAGTACGACGTTATCTTCCTGGGATTCCCGGTATGGTTCGGCATCTGCGCCAACCCTGTGCTTACCGTCCTGGACGAACTCGATTTCAGCGGCAAGAAGATAGTGCCCTTCTGCACCTTCGGCAGCGGCGGACTCGACTCCAGCGTCAAAACCATCAAGGAAAAGCAGCCGGATGCGGAAATTCTGCCCGGATACGGCGTGCGTGCCGCCCGCATCGAGGCTGTGCCTGCGGAGCTTGACCGCTTCCTGAAAGCCGGCGGATTCAAGGAGGGCGAGTACGTCGAACTGGGAGAGTTCTCCGAGGAGAGGGAAGCGTCCGCAGAGGATGCTGCAATCTTCGACGCGGCAGTCGGCGACTACCCGATGATACATGCCAAGGCCGTTAAGGTCGCTTCCCGCGAGGTCCCCGGCGGAGTGGAATACCTCTTTACTGCCGAAGACCTTCCCCGTGAGGGCGCTCCCTCCGGTCCTTTCAGCGGCGAAATGAAAGTGTACGTGCTTGCCGAGGTGGGCCAGGCACCCGTTTTCACCCAGGTGATCCGTTAACGAAAGCTATCGAATACCATGAATGAAACCTTCATCGTCGCCCTTGTGGCGGCCGTAGTCATCGTCGTTCTCGTAATTGTCTGGATTGTCACTTCCGGCAAGTCCAGGGCCTCTTTCCGCGAGGAGATAGTGCGCAAGGACGCGGAACTCAACACCGCGCGCACCCTGCTGCAGAACGAAAAGCAGCAGCACGAGCAGATGCTGGCCGAGCTGAAGACCGGGCAGGAGAAAGCGATAGAAGCGGCCAAAACCGCCCTGGCGCTTGAGAACGAAAAGATTCTCAAGGCCCGCGAAGAGGCGCTCAAAAAGGAAGCCGCGGAGACGATGAAGGTTATCACAGGGGGCCTCGACAAGGATATCAAGGACATGAAGGAGGCCTTCGACGCTCAGAAAAAGACTCACGCCGAAGAGAGTTCCGCCATCAAGACCCAGTTTGCCGAAACCGTAAAGCACCTGAAGGAACAGACCGATTCCATAGGCGTCAAGGCCGAGAACCTGGCAAGTGCCCTTAAGGGCAAGAACAAGATGCAGGGCATATTCGGCGAGACCATCCTGGAGAACATACTGAAGTCGGAGGGCCTCCGCGAGGGACACGACTACGATTCCGAATTCTGGCTCCGCGACAGGAAGGGCAACATCATCGAGAACGAAGACACCGGAAGGCGCATGCGCCCCGATTTCGCCCTGCACTTCCCAGACGAAACGGATATCCTGATCGATGCGAAAGTGTCGCTGAGCGCCCTCTCGGACTATTTTGAGGCGGAGACCGACGAGCAGCGCGCCGACGCCTCCCGCCGCAACCTGGAGTCGGTCCAGAACCACATAAAAGAGCTCACCGGCAAGGAGTACCAGAAGTATGTCGTGGGGCGCAAGACCCTGGACTACGTTATCATGTTCATCCCCAACTACGGCGCATACCAATTGGCAAAGCAGGAAGACCCCGAGGTGTTCGCCAAGGCCTTCGCCCAGAATGTGCTGATCACCACCGAGGAGACGCTTATTCCCTTCCTCCGCCTGATCCGTTCCGCCTGGGTGCAGAAGGAGCAGATGGAGAACATTTCCGAAATCATCGACGCCGCCCAGAACATGGTGGACCGTGTTGCGCTTTTCTGCGACGAGAACGCCAAGGTGCAGAATTCACTTGAAAACGTGCTGAACAGCATGAAAAAGAACTCTGCGCGCCTTATGGAAAGCCCGCAGAGTATAGTGGGTGCCGCATGGAAAGCCGTGAATCACGGCATCAAGCGGCCTTCCGGCCATATCCTTCCGCCCCTCAGTCCTTCATCGGGGCAGGAAGAAAACTAGCGTACGATCTTCTTGAACAGACCCTTGGCGAGGCCTTCCAGGCCGTTGCCCGAGTTGTTGTTGCGCGGCGGCTCCTGACGGGGCGGGGTGTCCACATAGAAGTAGGTGCACACCTGGCCGTCCATGCATGCGTCGGTACGGTTCCAGCTCCAGCATACGCCGTCGACAATCTTGTAATAGGTGTCTGCGTTGAGGTCGAGCGGGTTGCTGCAGCCGCGGGCGATAAAGCCGGCGGTGCGGAGCTTGGCCGCGTACATCTCCACCAGGAAGGGGCGTCCGTCCAGGATGAGCCTGTATGCGGGATAGCCGTTGCGGGGCGTGTCTTCCTCAAGGATGAAGTGGCTGCCGCCTACGTCCCATTTGGGATAGGCGCCCAGGTTCTTTTCCCAGTCGGTGAAGATTGCTGCCTCTGCGGCGGCCTTTTTGGCCTTTTCTTCTTCCTCCTCGCGCTTGGCCTGTGCCACGGCGCCGGAGAACATCATTCCGAAGCCCCTGAGTGCGTCGGCGGCCTGTTTTGCCTGTGCACGCTCCTCTTCGGTCATCGGGCGCTGAGGAGCTGCCTCTGCGCCTTCCGCGGGCTGTGCGGCTGCGGCCTCGAGGTCCTTCTGGGCCTTGTCCATGGCTGCGGCGGACTGCTCCATCACGTCGGCGGTCTTTTTGGTGACGTTGTCGATCGCCTCGGCCTGCTTGTTCGCGAATCTCTCCGCTGCCGGGGCGACGGCCTTCTCGACCGCCTTGCTGAGTGCGTTGCCGATACCGGTACCTACGGCATCGCCAACAAGATTCTTAAGAAATCCCATATCTGTTATTTTTTAACGAATTCAACCCTGCGGTTCTTGGCGCGGCCCTCGTCGGAGTTGTTGTCGGCCATGGGAACGTGCGAGCCCTTGCCAACGGCGCTGAGCCTCGAGCCGTCGACGCCCTGCTTCACCAGGGCGGCGACCACTGCTTCGGCGCGCTTCTGGCTGAGGGGGTCGTTGACCTTGTCGGATCCGGTGTTGTCGCAGTGGCCCTGGACCTCGAAATTGAGTTCGGGGTGCTCGGTCATGAGCTTTGCGATGCGGGCAATCTCGGTCATGGACTCGGGCTTGAGATCGGCCTTTCCGGTTGCGAAGGTGATGCCGTAGGAGACTATCCTTCCGTCGGAGGCCAGGCGGTCGTACAGAGGTACGGCGCCTTTGGCTATGCGAACGTTGGAGACGCAGCCGTACTTGCTGGTTCCGGCGTGCCTGATCCAGAAGCACTTGGGTGCCATGGCGATGGGGATGTTGATGATTCTGCGGCCGTTGATGTAACCCTTGAAAGCACGTTTGTTGAACGAGTATGCAAAGTGGTTCCAGGCTCCGGCTATCAGGGGGTTGTCCTTTTCGTTATAATCCGAGAGATCCGGATTGAGGCCTATATCCTTGCTTCCGTCGACGGTCGTTTCCTTATCCGGTTTCAGCAAATACCACCAGAAGCCGGAAGATCCGTCCGGTCGGAAAGAGAAGGAAACAACGCCCATCTCTCCGGAGTTCCAGTCCACAAGTTCAGTATTGGCAAATGTGAGCTCGACGAAATTCTCTCCGTCTTCCTCATCCACCTCTCCGAGCTGTGGCTTGGGGATATACAGGTCATATTCGAGCGTGAATACGTCGGGCAGGAAGGCACGGGCTTCCTTCATTAAAGGAATGACTGTTCCTTCCCCGTTGTCGGTGAAGGCAATTACCTTGCGCCCCTGGATGGTGGCAATCTCTGCGTATCCGTCCATCAGGTCCCAGCGGGAGGGGAACTCGCCGAGTTTTTCATTGGCAAAGTCGTCTTCGAAGAAGATTTCGTCACCTGGGACGAAGTCGGATTTGGCATAGGCGGTCTCGACCTCCTGTGCGAGCGCGGCTGCGCACGAGAGCGCAACGGCGGCAA
>JAEELG010000080.1 GCA_016288775.1 Bacteroidales bacterium
AGTCGCTTGCGCGCACCTCGGCGCCGCTGCGGCGGACGCGGATCTCGTAGCCCTCGGGGGCGACGGCGGCATCCTGCACGAAGTTCAGGCCCCGGCCCTCGCCGACGGTGCACTCCCTGCCGCCAACCAGCGACAGGCGGTCGGCGAACTGCTTCACTGCCTCTACGCTGGCGGGATCCATGGCCTGGTCGCAGCTGATGCTGATTCCCTTGAGGCTGAGGGCGCTACCCGCCATCTTGACGCTCTTGGGTGCGGGAACTATTTGCAGTTCAGATACTTGATTGGAATTGCAGCCGACGGCCAGCAGCAGGCAGACGGCAAAAGCAAGTTTTTTCATATCGGTAATTATGGGTTATTTCCTGAGTTCGTCCGGCATGCGGTATTTGTAGCCGAGCAGGTCGAGGATGGGCAGCTCGTGATTCCCGAGGCTCTGCAGCAGACGCTCGTAGTTCTTGTTCTCCGGCTTGCACCACTGCACCTCGGAAAGTGCCATCAGGCGCGGTAGGAGCATGTATTCCAGGTACTCGTTGGTGCCGATGAACTCGGTCCAGAGGTTGCCCTGCACGCCCAGGATGTGATGCTGCGCCTCTTCGGGAATCTCGTCCAGGGGCTCGTAGCCGTAGAGCTTGGGCATGGTGACGGCCCTCTCGGGCTTGGTGGTGATACAGTAGGGCTCCGACTCCAGGTCGGTGGACTGGCAGTGGTCGAGGTAGCAGTAGATGTTGGGCGACATGACCACGTCGTAGCCCATCTTGGCGGCCTTGATGCCGCCCTTGGTGCCGCGCCAGCTCATCACCGTGGCGCCCTCGGCGAGTTCGCCCTCCAGGATTTCGTCCCAGCCGATGATCTTCTTGCCCTTGGTGGCGAGGAACTTCTGCATGCGGGCGGTCACGTAGTTCTGCAGGCGCGCTTCTGCGGAGGCGTTCTCGTCGCTCACGAGTCCGAGCTCCTTGATCTTGGCCTGGCAATCGGGGTCGGTCTTCCACTCGTCGCGCGGGCATTCGTCGCCGCCGATGTTGAAGTACTCGCCAGGGAAGAGGTCGGCCACCTCGTCGCAAACGTCTTCAAGGAATTTCATGGTGCTCTCCTTGCCAACGTTGAGCACCTGCTTGGACACGCCCCAGTAGGTGCGCACCTTGTACGGGCCGCTGCCGGCACATCCGAGTTCGGGGTACGACGCCAGCGCCGCCACCATGTGCCCGGGCATGTCGACCTCGGGGATGATGGTGATGCCGCGCGCCTCGGCGTAGGCCACGATGTCGCGGATCTGCTCCTTGGTGTAGAAGCCGCCGTGGCGCTGTCCGTCGTTGCTGTTGAGGTCGCGCTTGATGATGGTGAAGTCGCGGAACGCGCCTATCTCGGTGAGTTTGGGATACTTGTCGATCTCGATGCGCCAGCCCTGGTCCTCGGTGAGGTGCCAGTGGAAGCGGTTCATCTTGAACATCGACATCACGTCGAGCACCTTCTTGACCTCGTCGACGCTGAAGAAGTGGCGGCAGCAGTCGAGCAGGATGCCGCGGTAGCCGAAGCGGGGCGCGTCTTCGATCTCGCAGCAGGGCAGGCGCCAGTTGCCGTTCAGGTCGGGGGCGGTGCCGTAGATGGACACCGGCAGCATCTGGCGGAGCGTCTGCAGGGAATAGAAGAATCCGTTGTAGTCGGATGCGCGGACCACGATGGCCTTGCGTCCGATGCTTATCTTGTAGCCCTCGGGGGCGACGGATGCGTCCTTGATGAAGTAGAGGCCCTTGATCTTGCCGCTCTCCACGGTACGGGTGAGCCCGACGGGGCTGGCGACGGAACTGGTCTTGCCGCTCACGAGCGAGAGGCGGTCGGCGAACTGGCGCACGGCCTTGACGGTACGCGCTTCGAGGGCGGGGTCGCAGTTGATGCTGACACCCTTGAGCTTGAATGTGCCCTTGGTCATCTCGAGCTTCTGCGGAACCGGGACGATGTCGGGAGGCGTAACCTTTGCCGCGCCGGCGCACAGGGGGCTCAGCAGGGCGATAAGCATGAGGATTTTTTTCATATTTTGGCGTTTGATTTGTTCTAATCATACAAATATAATAAATTTGTAAATAATAACGTGTCGTCGATGAACCTGAAGTCACTCGCAAAAGATACGGCCGTATACGGCCTCAGCAGTATAGCAGGCAGATTTCTGAACTACCTGCTCGTACCACTTTATACATATAAGATCGCGGCCGAGAGCGGCGGATACGGCATAGTCACCAACCTCTACGCCTACACGGCGCTGCTGCTGGCGCTGCTGACCTTCGGCATGGAGACCACCATGTTCCGCTTCTCCAACAAGGACGGGGAGGATGCGCGGAGCGTATACGGCACCGCCCTCAAGATGGTGGGCGGCGTGGCCCTGCTCTTCGTGGCGCTGGTAATGGTGCTCCTGCGGCCGATATCGGGCGCGATGGGGTATGCCGCGCATCCCGAGTACGTGGGCTGCATGGCGGTGATAGTGGCGATGGATGCGTTCCAGGCCATCATGTTCTCCAAGCTGAGGCTCGACCGCCGGCCCATCAAGTTCATGCTGCTGAAGTTCGCGTTCATCATTCCAAACATACTGCTCAACCTGTTCATCTTCCTGGTGATTCCGGCGCTCTTCGCCTCGCATCCCGGCCTGGAGCAGATGTACGTGCGCTTCGACCACGGCGTGGGCCTCATCTTCTTCGTCAACCTCTTCTGCACGGCGATGGTAACGCTGGGCTTCATTCCGGAGCTGCGCGGGCTGGGGGTCAAATTCGACGGCGCGCTGGCAAAGCGCATGCTGGCCTACACCTGGCCGCTCCTGCTGCTTAGCCTGGTGGGCGTGCTGAACCAGGTGGCCGACAAGATACTCTTTCCCTACCTGATGCCGGGCGAGGAGGGGCGCGTGCAGCTGGGAATCTACGGCGCCTGCGTTAAGATAGCGATGATCGTGGCCCTGCTCACGCAGGCCTTCCGCTATGCCTACGAACCCATAGTGTTCAACGGCAGCCGAGGCAAGGACAACCCCGAAACGCTCGCCGACGGCATGAAGTACTTCGTGGTGTTCGCGCTGCTGGCGTTCCTGGCGGTGATGGTGTACATGCCCATCCTGCGCCACTTCATCCAGCCCGGATACTGGGAGGGCCTCGGAGTGGTGCCCGTGGTGATGATGGCGGAGGTGTTCATGGGCATATATTTCAACCTGTCGTTCTGGTACAAACTCTCCGACCAGACCTGGTGGGGCGCAGTGATGAGCGCCATCGGAGCGGCGGTAATGATAGCGGTGAACGTGATCCTGGTGCCGAAGATAGGCTACTGGGCGTGCGCCTGGGGCGGATTCGCCGGCTACGGAACCGCCATGCTGCTGAGCTGGATCATAGGCAGCCGCAAGTATCCCATCCCCTACGACATGAAGGCGATAATCGGGTTCACGCTGCTCGCAGCTGCGATTTTCGCGCTGGTCTCGCTGCCCGGATGGCTCGGGCTCGAGCTTCCCGCATGGATTCAGATAGCCGGCGGAACGGTGCTTCTGGCCGTATATGCCGTGCTCATTTTGCGGGAAATTAAAAAAAGTTAAAAAAAGTCTTGCAGGTCAAAAAATAATTGCTACCTTTGCATCCCGCTTCGCACGAAGCAGGACTAAACAGTTCATTGATAATATTGAAAAGATAAGTACAAGCAAGTACCGAGAACAAACGAGAGCGTTGATTTCTTTAGGAAATTAAGTGTCAAGGGTCAAGCTAAGAGATTTGAATATACAAAGAAGAGTTTGATCCTGGCTCAGGATGAACGCTAGCGGCAGGCTTAACACATGCAAGTCGAGGGGCAGCGCGGATAGCAATATCTGGCGGCGACCGGCGGAAGGGTGCGTAACGCGTGAGCAACTTGCCCGTATCTGGGGGATAGTCATTGGAAACGATGCGTAATACCCCATAACAACAGAGGCTGCATGACCTTTGTTTGAAAGCTTCGGTGGATACGGATAGGCTCGCGAGACATTAGCTAGTTGGAGTGGTAA
>JAEELG010000008.1 GCA_016288775.1 Bacteroidales bacterium
AGAACGAGGAAGACCCCACTTTCTCCATCTACTCCGACGAGAGCGTCCCCATCAAGGAGATAGTTCAGGTGATGAACATCGCCAAACGAAACCATTATAAAGTCATCCTGGCCACACAACCCGAATGAAACAATACCTGAGAGAACGCAACGAGAGGGAGCGCAACTCCGTGTTGACCGGCATCGTGCTGACGGTCGCCGTCCACGTGTGCGCCGCCGTGCTGGTTTCGTTCACCGGGATCAAGTATCTCTATCCCCCGCCGCCCGAGTCCACCATGCTGCTGGAATTCGAGGAGGACGTGGAGATGCCCGAGCAGAAGCCGGGCCGCGAGCCCAAGGGCGAGGACGTGGATCCTGAGAAGACCATCGAACTCGTGCAGCGCAGCGAGTCTCCCAACGTGAGCAAGAAGCCCAACGTGACTCCCGCCACCAAGCCCGACACCCACGGCGACGTGGAGGTTCCGGAGCCGCCCCGCAAGGAAGAGCCCGCCCTCGATCCCAGGGCAACCTTCCCCGGCATGGCCAAGAAGGACACGTCCATCACCTCGCCTCACAGTGCGAGCGAAGGCTCCACCGAGTACAAGCCCGGACAGCCCACGGGCAACGTCAACAAGGGCGATTCCGAGGGCAAGCCCAACGCCCACCTCGAAGGCCGCACTGTCGACAAGGCCGGCCTCAAGAAGCCGGTGTACGCTTCCCAGGAAAGCGGCAAGGTGGTCGTGAAGATATGGGTGGACCAGTACGGAAAGGTCCAGAAGGCCGTCCCCGGCATCGAAGGCACGACCGTAACCGACAAAGCCCTGTGGACCGCAGCAAAGAACGCGGCCATGGAAACGGGCTTCAACATGAGCGCAAGTGCCCCGGCGCTACAGGAGGGCACAATTACATACATATTCAACCTGAAATGATGACGTGAGTCATCGCAACCTGATTACCATGGACGGATTTTCCAAAGACGGGCGTAAACTTAGACCCAGAAAAACTGCAAGCAACGGACAGGCCCGGTCCGAAAGAGTTGATTTCCAATCCGAAGGCGAACGCCGCCCCTACGGCGAGCGCAAGCCTTACGGCGAACACAAGACATATGGCGAACGCCGCCCCTACGGCGACAGGCCCCAGCGCCCTTATGGCGACCGCCCGGCACGTCCCTACGGCGAGCATAAAGCCTACGGTGAGCACAAGGCATACGGCGAAAACCGTTCCTACGGCGACAGGCCCCAGCGCCCCTACGGAGAGCACAAGGCCTATGGCGAGCATAAAGCCTATGGCGAACACAAGGCCTACGGCGAAAGCCGCCCCTACGGTGAGCGCCCTTATGGCGACAAGCCCCGCGGCGGCCGTCCCGCCCCCGGCAGGTTCGGCGGTCCCAAAAAGAATTTCAGGCGTCCCGCCCCTGGCAAACCCCACTTCACCAAATCGTCCGAAGAGGGCATCACCCGCATGATCAGCAAGCGCCCCCTGGTGCACGCAGACTACGACGGGCCGGCATACGAGCCCGAGGTAATCAAGGATGAAGTCCGCCTCAACCGCTTCATAGCCAATTCCGGCGTGTGCTCGCGCCGCGAGGCCGACACCTTCATCCAGGCCGGATGCGTCACCGTGAACGGCGAGGTCGTAACCGAACTCGGCACCAAGGTCAACGTATTCAACGACGACGTTCGCTTCAACGGCGAGCGCCTGAAGGGCGAGACCAAGATCTACCTGGTGATGAACAAGCCCAAGGGCTATGTCACCTCGGCCTCCGACCCCCACGCCGAGAAGACCGTCATGGACCTCATCAAGAACTGCCCCAACAGGGTTTATCCCGTGGGCCGGCTCGACAAGGCCACGACCGGCGTTCTCATGTTCACCAACGACGGCGAGCTGGCGGAGCGCCTCACCCATCCCTCTTACGACAAGAAGAAGATATACCAGGTGGCGCTCGACCGCAGCCTCAGCCAGGAAGACTACGACAGCATCCTGAGCGGAATTACGCTCGGCGACGGCTTCGTACAGGCCGACGAACTGGAGTTCGTGGACGCCGGCGACCACAGCAAACTGGGAATCGAGATACATTCGGGCAAGAACCGCATCGTGCGCCGCATTTTCGAGTCGCTCGGCTACACCGTGAAAGCGCTCGACCGCGTGTACTTCGCCGGCCTCACCAAGAAGGGGCTCAAGAAAGGCGAATGGCGCTATCTGTCCGAGAATGAAGTGAACATGCTGAAGATGGGGGCATACGTATAATGGAGCACAGGTCGGGATTCGTTAACATAATCGGCAACCCCAACGTCGGCAAGTCTACGCTGATGAACGCGCTGGTGGGCGAGAAGCTTTCCATCGTGACCGCAAAGGCGCAGACCACCCGCCACCGCATCATGGGCATCGTGAACGGCGACGACTGGCAGATAGTCTACTCCGACACTCCCGGCATACTCAAGCCCTCATACCGGCTCCAGCAGAACATGATGAACTTCGTTGACGGAGCCATAGGCGACGCCGACATCATCCTGTATGTGACCGATACCGTAGAGACTCCCGACAAGAACGAGGAATACGTGTCCAAGCTGCAGCGCATCGAGTGCCCTGTGGTGGTGGTCATCAACAAGATAGACATCAGCACCCAGGAGCGCGTGATGGAGCTTGCGGCGTGGTGGAAGGAGCAGCTGCCCAAGGCGGTGGTCATTCCCGCAAGCGCGCAGGAACGCTTCAACCTCGAAAGCATCCTGAACGCCGTCGTGGAGCGCCTTCCGGCCTGCCCGCCGTGGTTCGACAAGGACGCCTTCACCGACAAGAACCTCCGTTTCTTCGCATCGGAGATAATACGCGAGAAGATACTCCTCAACTACAAGGAGGAGATCCCGTACAGCTGCGAGGTGGGCATCGAGTCCTTCAAGGAGGGCGCCGAGCGCTACGACATCGACGCGGTGATATACGTGATGCGCGAATCCCAGAAGGGCATAGTGATTGGCAAGAAGGGCGCGGCCCTGAAGAAAGTGGGCACGCAGGCCCGCATAGACATGGAGGATTTCTTCCAGAAGAAGGTATTCCTGAGCATTTTCGTGAAGGTGGACCCCGACTGGAGGGAGAACAAACGAGAATTACGCCGTTTCGGCTACGAAGATTAAGATATGGACGAAGAGAACCTGACCACGGAAGAAATCATCGAAGACGATGACCTCGAAATAGCGGAAGACGCTGAGTCGAGCGGCAAATTCACCAGGCTCCTGGAGGGCGACGCGCACAAGTTCAAGCTCTCCGGCATGTTCAAGGACTGGTACCTCGACTATGCCTCATACGTTATCCTGCACCGTGCCGTTCCGCATATCGCGGACGGTCTGAAACCGGTTCAGAGGCGCGTGCTGCACGCCATGTACCGCATGGACGACGGCTCCTATACCAAGGTTGCGAACATCGTGGGCCAGGCGATGCAGTATCACCCCCACGGCGACCAGTCCATACTCGGAGCCCTCGTCACCCTGGGCCAGAAGGGCCTGGTGATCGACTGCCAGGGTAACTGGGGCAACATCCTCACCGGCGACGCCAATGCAGCTCCCCGATACATCGAGGCCAGACTGAGCAAGTTCGCCAAGGATGTGCTGTTCGACTACAAGGTCACGCACACCATGAAGTCCTACGACGGCCGCAACGACGAGCCCACGGAGCTTCCCGTGCGCTTCCCCCTGCTGCTCGCACAGGGAACCGACGGCATCGGCGTGGGCCTTGCGTCCAAGATCCTGCCCCACAACTTCAACGAGCTGCTCGACGCCTCCGTGGCGATACTCGAGGGCAAGCCGTACGAGCTGTACCCCGACTTCCCCACCGGCGGATTCGCCGACTGCTCCAAGTACATGCAGGGCAGGCGCGGCGGCCGCGTGAAGGTGCGCGCCCGTATCGAGAAAATCGACAAGAGCACCATCGCGATTACCGAGATTCCCTACGGCAAATACACCAAGGACCTCATCGAGTCCATCCTGCGCGCCAAGGACAAGGGAAAGATCAAGATCAAGAAGATCGAAGACATGACCACCGACAAGGTGGAGATCCTCATCCATCTGCCCGGCGACGTGTCGCCCGACAAGACCATCGACGCCCTCTACGCGTTCACCGACTGCGAGTGCAACCTCGCCCCGAACGCCTGCGTGATCAAGGACAACAAGCCGCAGTTCATGACCGTCGACGAGATCCTGGAGTACAGCACCTTCCACACCCGCGACATCCTGCTGCAGGAACTGCACATCCGCATGGGCGAGCTGGAGAAGGACTGGCACTACAGTTCCCTGGAGCGCATCTACTTCGAAAACCGCATCTACAAGATACTCGAGAAGGACCAGAACAGCTGGGAGGAGCAGAAGCAGGAGACGCTCGTGGCCATGAAGGCCTACGAAGGGCAGCTCCGCGGCGAGGTCACCATGGAAGACATCGACCGTCTGGTCGACAAGCCCGTGCGCAAGATCTCCAAGTTCGACGCCAAGGCGGTGGAAGAGCATATCCTCGCAGTGGAAGAGGAGATGAAGAAGGTCGCCGACAACATCGACCATATCGACCGTTACACCATCGACTGGTTCAAGGGGCTCAAGAAGAAGTACGGCAAGGCGTTCCCGCGCCGCACCGAACTCACCGGGTTCGAGACAATCGCCGCCACGAGGGTGGTCAACAACAACGCCAAACTGAGCGCCAACCTCGCCGAGGGCTTCGTGGGCATCGGCCTCAAGAAGGACGACGGCGGCGAGTTCATCAGCGAGTGCTCCGACCTGTCGGAGATCATAGTCATCCGCAAGGACGGCAAGTACGTGGTCACCAAGGTGAGCGACAAGGCCTTCTTCGGCAAGGACCTCATCTACGTGGGCGTGTTCAACCGCGGCGACACCCGCACCATCTACAACGTCATTTACCGCGAGGGCAAGACTTCGGTGTATTACGCCAAGCGTTTCGCCGTAACTTCCGTCACCCGCGACAAGGAATACGACATCACCACCGGGCTCGCCGGTTCACAGATCGTCTGGTTCACCGCCAACCACAACGGAGAGGCGGAGACCGTACGCGTGCAGCTGCGCGCCAAGCCCAAGCTCAAGAAGACCGTGTTCGAGTACGATTTCTCCACTCTGGCCATCAAGAGCAAGACGGCACGCGGCAACCTGGTGAGCAAGAACGTAATCCAGCGCATAAGCCTGCGCAGCAAGGGCGTGAGCACCATCTCCGGCAAGGAGATCTGGTACGACACCGATATCCAGAAGCTGAACGACGAAGGCCACGGCCTTTACCTGGGCGAGTTCGCCGAGGGCGACAAGGTGCTGGCGGTGTTCAAGGGCGGAACCTTCTACACCACTTCGTTCGACCTGGTCAACCGCTATCCCGGCGACGTGCTGCTCATCGAGAAGTTCGACCCCGACAAGACCTTCACCGCCCTGTACTGGGACGCCGCGGTCAAGTCGTTCTACGTCAAGCGTTTCTCGTTCGTAATCAGCGACAATACGCCCATGAGCTTCATCGCCGAGGGCAGCAAGTCCTACCTTGTGGAACTCAGTTCCGACAGGCACCCGCAGTATGAGGTGATCTGGAAGCAGGACGACAAGCCTTCCGAACTGGTCGACGCCGAGGAATGGATAGCCAAGAAGGGCGTGGGCGCCAAGGGCAAGAAGGTGGTGGACCGCGGCGAGGTGAAGAGCGTTCGCTTCGCGGAGCCGCTGGAAAAGCCTGAGGACGAGGAGCCGGAGGTTGAAGAGGCCGTCGAGGAGCAGGAGAACGAAGCGATTCAGGATGCTCCCGTTGCAGCTGATGAGGCACCTGTCGCCGTTGAGAAGGCGCCCGCCGCGGGCAAGCCGGTAGTTACCGGCAAGGAGATCCGGATTCCGGAGACAGCCGACGAGGAGCCGATAGAGCTGATTTTCGAAGAACCAACACTTTTCTGATATGTTAGCATCAATTATTTACATTCTTGGTATCGTAGCCGCCGTCTGGTGCGTGCTCGACATTTTCAAGCATGACAAGCTGGATCTCCTCTGGAAGATCATCCTCACCGTAGCCGTTCTCGCCACCAGCTGGGTTGGCTTCATCGTCTACTATCTGATTATCAGAGACAGAATCTAGCCAGATTCCTCCGGCACACTGCGGTAAGAATCCCCAGCACGCCGGCCCACTGCTGCTTCCGGCAGTACTGACACCGAACTCCTGCTACAAAAACGCAAGCGTTTTCAAAGTCGTTCGGTGTCAGTACTGCCGGAAGCCGTATTTCAGCGTGCCGTATAGGTGTTGTTTGCACCTCGTTAAGACGTTAAAATTCTTGGCGCAGCAAAATATTTTGAAAATTTATGTACTATGTATTGCAAAGTATTAAAAAGTTTTTATATCTTTGCATCGTAAAACAAGTACAACAATGAAAAAAGTCATCACAGCCGGCATTGGTGGCCGGAGTTTCACCATCAACGAAGACGCTTACGAGCGCCTGAACTCTTACCTTACTCTTTTCCGCAACCACGTCAGGGAGGCAGGAACTGAAGAAGTGATGGACGAACTCGAATCGCGCATCGCCGATCTGTTCTACGAATCCGTGGGGGACAGCACCCGCGTGGTCGACCTGGACCTTGTGGAGAAAGTCATCAGCCAGCTCGGCATGCCCGACGGCAGCAGCACCACTCCCCCTCCCGTATACGATCCCAAAGCGATACGCAAGCTTTATCGCGACACCGACGACATTCGTATCGCAGGAATCTGCTCGGGTCTGGCGCTGTATTTTGGCATCGACACCGCACTGGTGCGCATCATCATGCTGGTAGCACTCATCGCCGGATCCGCCGGATTCTGGATCTACGTAATCCTCTGGATTGCGGTGCCCAAGGCCATCACGCCCGCGCAGAAGTGCGAGCTCCGCGGCCTGCCCCCCACCGCCGAGAACCTTTCCAAATTCACCACTAATAAAAAATAACAATATGGAAAGCAATGCCGACAACGTGCGCTCCCAAATGCGCAAAGGAGTCCTGGAATACTGCATACTGTGCATCCTGGACAAGCATGAGGCATATGCCTCCAACATTATCGACGAGCTCAAGAAGGCCGACATGATAGTCGTGGAGGGCACCCTCTACCCTCTCCTGATCCGCCAGAAAAACCAGGGGCTCCTGTCGTACAGGTGGGAAGAGTCCACCCAGGGCCCGCCCCGCAAGTACTACTGCATTACTGAAAAAGGCCGCAGCCAGCTGGCGGACATGGACTCCGCATGGCAGGAAATGGTAAAGGCAATTGAAACCCTGAAGAAATGAAACAGATAGAGAAAGTCAGCATAGGCGGATACGTATTCACCCTGGACACGGAAGCCGCAGTGGAAACCGACCGCTACCTCAAGGAGATGTCGGCGTATTATACCAATCCCGAGATTACCGACGGGATAGAAGAACGCATGGCGGAGCTGTTGCGGGAACGCACCGGCGAGGACGGAGTGGTGAGCAAGGTCACCATCCTCAGCATCATCGACATACTCGGCCGCCCCGAGCGCATAGCCCTGGACGAGCCGGACGACGCCGCCCCGGACAAGGCTGAGAAACCCGCAAAGAAACTCTACCGCGACATGGAGAACGCCAAGCTGGCCGGCGTATGCAGCGGACTGAGCGCTTACTTCAACATCGACCCTGCAATCCCCCGCATCGCATTCGTAGTGCTTACCCTGCTCGGGATATTCCTCCCCTGGGAGTGGCACGTACGTGACGTGACTTCATTCTTCGGCCCGGTGCTCTACGTAATACTGTGGATCTGCATGCCTGCAGCCCGTACGGTTCAGCAGCGCTGGCAGATGCGGGGCGACGACGGCACGGCCGAGAGCATCCGCCGCAACATCGAGTCCGGAGCTGCAGAGGTGGGTTCCGCACTCCGCCAGGTAGGGAACGCTCCAGCCTGGGGCACCCTGGGACGCATCCTGGAAGTAGCGATTGGAATCTTTCTGCTGATAGTAGCCGTTTCCGGCCTCTTCGCCGGAGGGCTTGCAGTCTTCGGATGGCAGTGGCTTGGATTCACGGACATAATCAAGGAAGGAATGACCGAGATTACCAGCGAGTTCCCGCAGGCTGCAGCCATCATCGCTACTCCGTGGGTACAGATTCTCGCGCTCGCAGTTTACGGACTGCCGTTCGTGGGCATGCTCTACGCCAGCATAATGCTGCTTTTCCGCATAAAATCGCCCAGCTGGCACCCCGGACTTGTGATTTTCATCGTCTGGATGATTACCGTAATCGCGTTCTGCATCCTCATTGCTGCAACGGTAGTATCAGGAACCACCACGGTCTGACCCATTTTGGAACAATAGTTGTGGTAAAAACTGCGCTATGCTTATAGAACTCAAAGACGTCAACAAAACATACAACAACGGACAGCCGCTGCATGTCCTCAAGGGCATCAACCTGAGCATCGACAGCGGCGAGTTCGTATCCATCATGGGCGCTTCCGGCTCCGGAAAATCCACCCTGCTCAACATACTCGGGATCCTCGACAACTACGACACCGGCGAATACCATATCGACGGAAGACTTATCAAAAACCTGACCGAGAAGCAGGCGGCCGACTACCGCAACCGGATGATAGGATTCATCTTCCAGTCCTTCAACCTGATAGGATTCAAGACCGCGGTCGAGAACGTGGAGCTTCCCCTTTTCTACCAGGGTGTCAACCGCCACAAGAGGCATGAGCTGGCGATGCAGTATCTGGACAAACTGGGGCTCACCGACTGGGCGCACCATTATCCCAACGAGATGTCCGGCGGCCAGAAGCAGCGCGTCGCGATTGCCCGCGCCCTCATCACCGGGCCCAAGATACTGCTCGCCGACGAGCCCACCGGCGCCCTTGATTCCAAGACATCAGAAGAGGTTATGCAGCTCCTGAGCGCCCTCAACCGCGACGAAGGCGTTACCATCATAGTGGTCACGCACGAAAGCGGCGTCGCGAACTGCACCAACAAGATCGTCCACATCAAGGACGGAATAATCGGAGAAATCCAGGACAACCGCACCCACAGCGCATCCGCATTCGGCACCGCAACGATAATGAAATGAGAGACCTTTTCACCGAAATATGGGAAAGCGTGCGCCGCAACAAGCTGCGTACATGTCTCACCGGTTTTGCGGTGTCGTGGGGCATTTTCATGCTCATAGTTCTGCTGGGGGCCGGAAACGGACTGATGAACGCCTTCCTGCGGGGCGGCGAAGGGGTGGCCACAAACACCATGAAGGTTTACCCCGGCCGCACGTCAAAACCCTACGACGGATTGAAGGAAGGCCGCCGCATAGAGTTGGACGACAAGGACATAGAGCTCACATCCGGCAAGCTCTTCAGCCAGTATGTCGACGACGTGGTGGCCACCGTGGGCACCAACGCCCAGGTCAGCTACGGAAAGAAGTACACATCCGGCTACATCGAGGGCAACTATCCTTCCCGCAAGGACATAGACCGCATAGAGGTGATTCGCGGCCGCTTCCTCAACGACAAGGACATCAACGAGAGCCGCAAGGTTGTGGTGCTGCCGCAGAATATGGCGGAGAACCTGCTCGGCGGTGACGGTGCCGTTGCGACCGGAGCCCAGATGGGCAGCCTCCACCTCGGAGCCGAAGGTGACGGCAAGAAGGTCGATCCCGGCAAACTTGTTGGCAAATACGTCAAGATAGGAGGGCTCGCATGGAAGGTAATCGGTATCACCAAATCCGATATGAGCCGCAACGACAACCTCTTCTACGCCCCTTTCACCACCGTAAAGACCGTTTATAACAAGGGAAAGGCAATCGACGACCTGGCCTTCACCTTCCACGGACTCAACACTGAGAAGGAGAACGAGGCATTCGAGAAAGAATACCGTGCAGCTGTCAACCTGTACCACCGCGCCGCCCCGGATGACGAGCGTGCGGTATGGATATGGAACCGCTTCAAGCAGAACCTACAGATGAACAAGGGAACGAAAATCCTCAGCATAGCCCTCTGGATTATCGGCCTGTTCACACTGCTCGGCGGCATAGTCGGCGTGAGCAACATCATGCTGATTACGGTCAAGGAACGCACCCACGAGTTCGGCATACGCAAAGCCATAGGCGCCAGCCCCTGGGACATCACCAAACTGATAATGGCGGAAAGCGTCAGCATAACGGCCATTTTCGGATATGTGGGCATGTTCCTGGGAATGCTCGCCTGCCAGCTCATAGACAAGACGGTCGGACAGTCTTCGGTGTCCATCATGGATGAGAAGGTTGCCATGCTCGTCAATCCCTTCGTCGGCCTGGATGTGGCCCTGGAAGCCACTCTGGTCCTTATCATAGCCGGCACCATCGCCGGATTCTTCCCGGCCCGCAAAGCCGCCATGGTCAGACCAATCGAAGCACTTCGCGCAGAATGAAACTAGATTTTGACAGTTTCCGCGAGATCGCGGATGCGCTGGTGCGCAACAAGAGCAGGAGCCTGCTTACCGGCTTCGGCGTGTTCTGGGGCATCTTTATGCTGCTCTTCATGATAGGCGGCGGCCAGGGTCTCAAGCAGATGATTGGCAAGAACTTCGAGGGCTTTGCCACCAATACCTCCATCCTTGTATCCAGCCAGACCACCAAGCCCTGGAAAGGATTCAAGGAAGGGCGGTACTGGAATCTTACCTATACCGATGTCGAGAGGCTCAAGATGCTTATGCCCGACCTCGAGACGGTGACCCCCTGCATCAGCACCTGGGGAACCAAGTCGGAATTTGGCGACAACAGCTACAGCGGCAGCTTCAAAGGCGTTTATGCCGATTATGTCAATATAGAGGAGCCGCAGATGAAATACGGCCGCTTCATCAACGAGACCGATGTCCTGCAGGAGCGCAAGGTATGTGTTATAGGCAAACGCGTCTATAACAACCTGTTCCCCGACGGAGGCGATCCCTGCGGCAATTTCATCAAGGTTGGTCCGGCGTATTACCAGGTCATCGGAGTGGATTACAGCAGCGGCAACGTCAGCGTCAGCGGCAGTGCGGACGAATCGATAGTCGCTCCCCTTCCCGTCGTCCAGAAGATTCTCAACAGGGGTTCAGTAGTCGACCTGGTGTGTGTTACGGGACGGTCGGGAATCAGGATGACGGAACTCGAGCCCCGCATGAGGCAGATTGTTGCGCGCCAGCACAGCTTCGACCCCTCCGACAATCAGGCCCTGTTCATCATCAACACCGAACAGATGTTCTCGCTGATAGACAACCTCTTCACCGGAGTGAACTTCCTGATCTGGCTGGTGGGGCTCGGTACCATACTCGCCGGCGTCATAGGCGTGAGCAACATCATGATGGTTACCGTAAAGGAGCGCACCACCGAGATAGGCATACGCCGGGCAATCGGCGCCACCCCGCGCGACGTGCTCAGCCAGATTATCATGGAGAGCATTTCGCTCACGCTGGTTGCCGGTTCCTTCGGGATAGTATTCGCAGTACAGCTCCTGAGGCTGCTTGAGACTATTGTCACAGCCAATCCCGACAACGCCGGGGCGAGTTTCCAGATAGGATTCTGGACGGCGGTGGTCGCAGCTCTGCTGCTTACCCTGCTCGGCGTCATCGCCGGCCTCGCCCCCGCGTCCAGGGCCATGGCCATCAAGCCGGTGGACGCAATGAGAGACGAATAATAAGACACAAGATATGAAAAGAGTTATCAAGTACATCATTTTCGCACTGATCGCGGTGCTGTTCATCGGAACCTTCGTGTTCCTGTTCAAGAATTCCCGTCCCGAGAAGGAGCAGTATCAGGAGCTTGAGGCCACGGTGGGCAATGTCAGCCGCACCACAGTCATCACCGGCAAGATTGAACCCCGCAACGAGGTCAATGTGAAGCCGCAGATCAACGGCATCATTGCAGAACTCTACAAGGAGGCCGGCCAGCAGGTGAAGGAGGGAGAAGTCATAGCTAAGCTTCGCGTCATCCCCGACATGAACTCCCTCAGTTCCGCGCAGAGCCGCGTGCGTCTCGCAGAAATCAACCTCAAGCAGGCCAAGACCAATTATGACCGCGAAAAGGCCCTGTGGGACAAGCACCTGGTCAGCGACGAGGAGTACGATCAGGTTCTGCAGACCTACAACCAGGCAGTGGAGGAGAAGAACGCCGCCCAGGAGTCCCTGGAGGTCATACGCGACGGCGTTTCCAAGAGCAACGCAACTGGAAGCTCCACCCTCGTCCGCTCCACTATCACGGGCCTGATCCTCGACATACCCGTCAAGGTCGGAAACTCCGTCATCCAGGCCAATACCATGAACGACGGTACCACGGTAGCCACTGTGGCCAACATGTCTGACCTCATCTTCGACGGCAACATCGACGAGACCGAAGTGGGCTCGCTGAAAGAAGGCATGCCTATGAAGATCAGCATCGGCGCCCTTGCCGACTACAGCACAGAGGCGGCCCTGGAGTACATTTCGCCTAAGGCGGTCGAGAACAACGGTGCAAACCAGTTCGAGCTCAAGGCTGCGGTTAAGACCGACAGCGACAGGATGATACGTTCCGGATACAGCGCCAATGCGGAACTTGTGCTCGAGCGCGCCGACAGCGTGCTGGTGATTCCCGAGAGCGCCCTGGAATTCGAGGGTGACGATACCTTCGTGTATCTGAAGGGCGAAGAGGGCGGCTTTGAAAAAGTCCCCGTCAAGACGGGCCTCTCCGACGGCATAAACATCCAGATTACCGAAGGCCTGTCCGAAGGCGACATCGTCCGCGGTCCCAGGATCATTACGGACAAAAAGGGAGGACCTAAGAAATGAAACGCCTGACTTTGACCGCCGCACTTCTGCTTAGCTGCGGAGCGGCTTTTGCCCAGCAGGGCCCCTGGAGTCTTTCGGACTGCATCAATTACGCCCTGGACCACAATATCACGGTTCAGCAGAGCAAGCTCACCGTAGAGCAGCGCGAAGTCGAACTCAACACCGCCCAGATGAGCCGCCTGCCGAGCGTTAGCGCATCGGCATCCGAGAACCTCTCGTTCGGACGTGGCCTGACTGCAGACAACACCTATTCCAACTCCAACACCACTTCCACCAGCTTCAGCCTGGGGAGCAGCGTACCCATCTTCCAGGGCTTCGACATCACCAACTCCATCAAGTTGGGCAAACTGAACCTGGAAGCCGCCACTGTCGATCTGGAAAAGGCACGTGACGATATTCGCGTGGCCGTAGCCCAGGCTTATGTGCAGATTCTCTACGATCAGGAGCTTCTGCGCGTGGCTAAGGAGCAGACTCAGCATGACGCCGAGCTGCTGGAGCAGGTGCGGGAGCGACTGGCGGCAGGAAAGGTGAGCGAGGCGGAAGTTTCTGCGCAGCAGGCTACCCTGGCGCAAAGCCGCCAGAGCGAGATCCAGGCTGCAGGCAATCTCGACATAGCGGTGCTGGAACTTACCCAGCTGCTGGAGCTTCAGTCTCCCGAGGGTTTCTCCATCGTCATTCCGGAAGTCGGGAATGTGGATCAGGTTCTCTTGATGCGCCCCGAAGCCATCTTTGCCGACGCCGTGGAAATCAAGCCTGCGGTCGAGTCCGCCAAACTTGGAGTCGATTACGCCAAACTCAATATCGACCGGGCCAAGGGAGGATATCTGCCGTCCCTTTCCCTGAGCGGTGGCCTCGGAACCAATTATTACACCAACTCCAAGATGCCTTCAGCAACGTTCGGGGAGCAGCTGAAGAACAACTTCAGCCAGTATGTGGGGCTGTCGCTCAACGTCCCTATCTTCCAGCGTTTCTCTGTAAAGAATCAGGTGCGGAATGCGGAAATCAACTACCGCGGCCAGCAGCTGAATCTGGAGAACGTAAAGAAGTCCCTTTATAAGGAAATCCAGCAGGCGTACTACAACGCCGTAAACGCCCAGGCACGCTACACCGGCAGCCGCGAGAGCGCCGAGAGCGCCAAACTGCACTACGAACTCACCGAAGAGAAATACAAGGTGGGCAAGGCCGGTATCGCCGACTACAACGACGCCCGCAACAACTGGCTGCGAGCCGAGTCGGAGCACATCCAGGCCCGTTACCAGTGCCTATACCAGACCAAATTGCTCGACTTCTACCGCGGCCAGGAACTGAATTTCTAGATATTTTTTATCTTTGTTCATAGTTTGACACTAGAGACTATGACCAGGATGAATTATATCTTTTCCATTCTGCTTTGCGCCTTGATGGCATCCGGCTGCGATAAGCCTGAACCAGCTCCCCAACCTGAGCCGGAGCCCATTGTGAATCCGGAGCCGGAGACTCCCGCAGACCCGCGTGACATCCCCAACGACGACGGCGTGCTGCGCGTGCTGGCCATCGGCAACAGTTTCTCGGCCGATGCGGTCGAGCAGGAACTGTGGCCTCTGTTCCATGCCAAGGGCAAGAAGGTGATTATCGGAGAGCTGTACATCAGCGGATGCGACCTTCAGACGCACTGGGAGCGCACCAGCACCGGTGCCAACGCCTACAGCTACCGCAAAATCACCGACGAATCTGGCGGCGCGATGGTTACCAAGTCCGATGCGAAGTTCGAAGACGGCCTTCAGGACGAGCGATGGGACTACATAAGCCTGCAGCAGGGCGGCGGCCATCACGGGCAGTGGGAAACCTTCGAGCCCTGGCTCAGCAACATGATCGGGTACCTTCGAGAAAACGCTCCATACCGCAAATTCAAACTGGTCTATCACGTGCCCTGGGTAGCGCCCGCCACTTCCTCCAGCTACAAGTTCAGCTACTACGACTACAACACCGCCAAGATGTACTCGATGATTACTGAGACCACTAAAAAGGTAGCGGAAACAATCAAGCCGGACGTGATAATCAATACGGTGGATGCAATACAAAACGGCCGCAGTTCCTATCTGGGCGACACTTTCGACCGCGACGGCTGGCACCTCAATAAATCATACGGCCGCTATACCGCAGGCTGCATCTGGTATGAGAAACTCACCGGCGACGTCGTGCTCGGCAACCCCTATCATCCGGACACCATCTCCGATTATGTGGCCGAAGTCTGCCAGACCGCAGCCCACGAGGCCTGCCTGCATCCCTATCAGGTAACCGACCTCTCCGGGAGGTTTACCGATCCCGATCCCAAAACCGACGTCGGCACAGTGCTGGCCGAGTGGGAATTCAACAATACGAACGCCGTGGAAGACGCCTACATAGGCACATTCACCGGACTTCCCGACAGCAGCTCAAGCCTGGGACAGTACAAGTACAACAACAACGCCGGCGAAGTGGGATACATAGCATCGAACAAAGTTTCCGGCGGACGGCTTTCATACGTTCAGATAGACAAGAGCGCCTGGAGCGCCGCATCCGGCAACGAACGCGCCGGCACGATGATTTCCGCGGCGGGCCTGCCCAATATCGCAGCCGCCCTGCCCGGCGATTACCTGCTTATCGAAACCGTTGGAAAGGAGTTCAAGGCCGGCGCACACCTGCATGCCGAATTCGCTTGGGAAACCAACAAATACGGATCCAAATACTGGCTGCTGGAGTATCAGGACGGCAGCGAATGGAAGCCCGTTCCTGGCCTGGACGTAAAGACGGAAACCATCTCGGGGACCACATACGACAGCAAAGTGCCTTTCAACGAAACAATTTCTTACAACATCTCCTTCTCGGCTTCTGAAACCCGTACGATAGAGACCGATATCACCCTAGGCAGCGACACCAACGGCTTCAGGGTGCGCATGACCTGCTGCATGGAATATCAGGTCAACGGCCGCCACTTCCAGCATCCCCGCACCCAGTCGGTCCAGACCTTGAAGAACAGCACCAAATTATCGATTTTAGATTAACGCAATATGAATTCCGGAATTAACAAGCTATTTCTGCTGAGCGCTGTCGTGCTTGGCCTTGCGCTGTTGGCATCCTGCAATAAGACGATGCCAGAGGGCGGCAATTTCAGACTCCTTTACTGGAATATCCAGAACGGGATGTGGGACGGACAGACCGATGATTACCAGAGATTTACTGATTGGGTAAATGAGCAGAAACCTGATATTTGCGTATGGTGCGAGGCCCAGCCGCATTACAAGACTGGGTCAGCTACACAGATTGACGGAATAGCGGAATGGCAGAAGGACAGCCTCCTCACTGAATTCTGGAAGCGCCTCTCACAGCGCTACGGCCACAAATACCTGTTCCTCGGCGGCCACAGGGACAATTTCCCCCAGGTAATCACTTCCCGCTATCCGATTGAAAGTGTCGCACGCATTACCGGAAACGCCGACACCCTGGTGTCGCACGGCGCCGGCTGGGCGAGGCTGAAGGTCGCCGGCAAGACCCTGAACGTGGTCACGCTGCACACATGGCCGCAGAAGTACGGCTACAACGTGCCTGTCGAAGACCGCGAGCGCAGCAAGGCGGAATTCGAGGGCGACAAGTTCCGCCGCGCCGAGATGGAGTATATCTGCAAGCACACGCTGCTGTCGGAGCCGGGCAGCGCCGACGGTTACTGGATGATGATGGGAGACTTCAATTCCCGCTCCCGCATCGACAATGCCCAGTACGGATACCCCCTGGACGACACCCGCTTCCTTGTGCACGACTACATCCTGTCGGCAACTCCGTACATCGACATGATCCACCAGTTCCACCCGGGCGAGTTCGTACGCACTACCGGCAGCGGGGCCCGCATCGATTTCGTTTATTGCACCCTGCCGCTCGCAGCGTCAGCCGTTTCCGCCGAAGTTCTGGTCGACGAGTACACCGATCCCGTCCGCAGCGACATCTCGAACTTCTGGTATCCCTCCGACCACCTGCCGATCGCAGTGGATTTCAAGCTCTAGGATTTCCATATCTTTGATTGGCCTACAGTAAATGACTATGAACCTGCTGGCGTTTTATTGGCACACCGACCCCGTACTGCTGCACATCGGGGACTACGGGCTGCGATGGTACTCGTTGATGTATGCGTCGGTGTTCCTCACGGGCTGGCTCATGTTCACATGGTTCTGCCGGAGAGAGAAGGTTTCCAAAGACATTCGTCTGCCACTCCTCATAACCCTGATAGTGTCTGTTCTGGTTGGCCTGCGCCTGGGGCAGTGCATTTTCTATAATCCACGGCATTACTTCGGCTCTTGGCAGGGCTTCCTGGATATCTTCAAGATATGGAAGGGAGGCCTGGCAAGCCACGGAGCGGTAATCGGCGTAATGCTGGGCATGTGGTGGTTCTCATCCCGCTTCGGCAAGAGATTCGGCGTGGACTTCCTGTGGCTGATGGACAGGATCGTTATCGTGGCCGCTTTCGCCGGGGTGCTTATCAGGACAGGGAATTTCTTCAATTCAGAGATTTACGGACCTGCAACCGATCTGCCGTGGGGTGTGGTGTTCGAGAACAGGGGTCAGGCAGTGCCGCACCATCCGACGCAGCTGTATGAGGCTCTGGCCTATCTGCTGATTGGCATGATTCTGCTGTGGCTTTATAGATTCAAGCTGGACAAACTGCACCGGGGCGTTTTCATGGGCCTCTTCGGGGTGCTGTGCTTTGGAGCCAGGTTCCTTCTGGAATACGTAAAGACGGTAAAGGTTTTTGTAAACCTGGGATTCACCACCCTTACCATGGGACAGGCGCTTTCTATCCCGTTAATTATTACGGGAATATGTCTGATTGCATATGCCGGGATACGAAAAACCCCGGCAAAAGCCGGGGCTGTAAAGATCTCTTAGTTAGTATACAGCATACCTCGAAGTCCGCCCGCCTTTCGCCTTGGACGTTTTGGAGAACTTCAAATACATGCTTCCGTCATCATTAGTGATGGTAAACTTATCTCCATTGAGAATGAAGCGATAAGACCCCAAGTAATATCCATAATCAAGATCAAAAGAAATCACATCATACGGCTCCTTGTCTGGGTCGCTGGGCTTAACTTCCCTGATAGTGAGTGAACTGTAACTATACTCGACATAGTCCGCTTGTTTAGGCCCCCAAACATTATCCGGAACGCCACCATCCCGGTATCCTTTCCCAAATTCATATCCTCTCCATTTCACCGCCCAATAAACTTTATACGTACCATGAGATAGACCGCCGTCACCTTCTATCCAAAGCGCCTGCAAATTCAAAGTCACAGGCTCTTTCTTTCCGTTATACCATTTCTGGCTTTCAAGTGTCCACTCACAGCAATCGAACTCAAACAAATCATATTCGTGATCCATACAACCGGAAGGAGTCAACAGCAAAACCGCAATGGCGGAAGCAGACACCAAAAGCAAAAAGGCTATGAGTACTCTTTTCATAAAGTTATATTTTTCGGCAATATAAGAAAAATATTCTAATTAATCAAGGAAAGGAGATATTCCCTGAGGACACCCCAGGAATAGTAAGGGCCAGGGCCGAGGGCGGGGATGGAGCTTTCACCTTCGTTGAAGAGCACTTTCACCAGCACGTCTCCCTTGCGGTTGCGGTAGAATACCAGCTGCAGGTTGGTGGCCATGGGCATCATGTAGGTGGCGTTCCAGTGGTCGCAGACCTCCTCGAAGCGCAGGCGGGAGTCGTAGCCGGCAAGGCCAATTAGGGAGAAGAACGGCATCATGCCGACGTCGTGGCTGAAGCGCAGGTCGGCGGCGACGTTATTGCCGGCTACCGCCGCATCGGCCTTCTCCACGAAGTCGAGCACCAGCGGATCCATGAGATGCATGCGCCACTCCCCCTGCTCGGCGCTGCCGCAGTGCTGAAAATACTGTTTGGCGTTGTATATCTTCGAAGCCACCTCGAATTCATGCGGAGTGAGGCAGCGCACAAGTTCCGGAATGCCGAGGTAATCGGCCACAGAGCCGTTTGTAACGCAGGTTTCGGCCATCAGGCGGTCGCTCTTGAAGCAGGTGTGCGCCTTTACCGGGTCGGTGAAGATGCGCGAGTAAAAGCCCTCGAAGTCGAACTGCTCCGCCATGGCCTTGTCGGCCTTGCGGGAACCGCCCTTGAGCCCGGAGGACGCCTGGTCCTCGCGGCAGAGGTAGTCGTAGTACTTTTCGCCCGCCACAAAACCTATATGCACTTTGGGGGCAGCCGATGCCAGCGCCGCGGCAAAATTGGTCATGGACAGGATGGCCCGCTGTTTATGCGTGGAATAGCATGCCACGCTGTCGCGCCCTTTCTGGCGGAATACGCGGGGATAAGCGGCCGCCATGCGGCGCGCTATCGCCTGCTGCTCTTCCGCACCTAAGGGGCAGATGAGTCCGTACGTTCCCTGCGAAATGCTGTCGAGCCGGGCGAAGGCCTCCATCAGCCGCCGGCCTTCTGCGCTCAGAACGCCAAGCGAATCGGCTTTTCGCAGAGGGTCAAGCCCGTTGCCCACATAGCCCGGATTTACGGGATAGCGGCTGCCGTGGCGGCCTATATGACTGATATAGAAAGGCTTGTACCCGCTCGGCGCAGGCGTGCAGGCGGTCTTGTTCACATGATATGCATGATACAGGCCGCCCCACTCGTCATACACGTCCTGCGCCGACGCCGTTCCTGCAAACAGCACCAGCGCCAGGGGCAATGCCAGAAAAAAAACCGGCCGGAGCCGGGAAAATGAACCGTTAATCAAAACTAGACGTAGCAAACCCTCCAGACTTAACAAAGCTCTTCCTCTTGAATCTCAAATACTTGGTACCCTCAGCATTCGTGATGGTGAATGAATCGCCATTGTATATGAACCTCCAGGTACCAATAAAATACCCGTATTCGTCCATGTCGAAACTGATTTCATCATAAGGCTCCATATTAAGATATCTGGGATTAACATGCCTTATTACAAATGAGCTTTTAGAACCAACCGCCTCACTACTTGCATTATGACCTTCGGGGCCCCATAGATTATCAGGAGCAGGTTCCCCGGTTCTTGTCCTACCATTTTGCCACATCGTAACCCACTGATAGTTATATGCGCCGTATGTCAAAGAACCATCACCTTCAATGAACAAACCTTCCATATTCAAAGTAACAGGTTCATTCTTTCCGTTAGACCATTGCTGGCTGACCAACTCCCAGCCATATCCGTCGAACAAAGCCATATTGTCATCACCACTAAAGCCACAAGAAACTACAACGGCAAAGGAAGCTATTGCCACTAATAACAGTGTAAAAAGAAGAACTCTTTTCATAAGGTGTAAATTTTTCGCAATATAAGCATTATAAAACAATTATCCAACCTGGGCGCCATTGCTCACGACCTCCTGAGGAGTGATGAAACGCATCGAGCCGTCGCCCTGTTTTGCCATGAGAATCATGCCGTGGCTTTCGATGCCGCGGATGACGCGAGGCTTGAGGTTGGCCAGGATGCAGATCTGCTTGCCCACCATGTCCTCGGGAGCATAGAACTCTGCGATTCCGGACACGATCACACGGCGGTCGATGCCGGTGTCGATGGTAAGCCGCAGCAGCTTGTCGGTCTTGGGCACGCGCTCGGCCTCCAGCACGGTGGCGGTACGGATATCCATCTTCTCGAAGTCCTCGAAGGTACATTCGTCCTTCTGCGGGGCGACGCGCTTCGCCTCCTCGGCCTTGCGTGCGGCCTCGATGCGGGCACGGGCCTCGTCGAGTTTGGCGAGCTGCACGGCTATCTGGTCGTCCTCGATCTTGGCGAACAGCAGCTCCGGCTCCCCTATCACATGCCCTGCGGGCAGTATTTGAGGGCGCCCGAGAAGTTCCCAGTCGAGACGCAGCTCGCCGGGGGCGGCGGCGGGCACGGCACCGCTTACGGTATGCAGCGCGCAGCCCTCGCCGGCGCGGTATGTATTCACCGTCTCGCGCTCGCCCACGCGATGGTCTGAACCGGCGAACAGAGTGACGCCCAGCATCTTGCGGAGGCGCTCGGCGGCGAAGGGAGTGAAGGGTTCGAAGGCGACGGCCAGGTCGGCGCATACCTGAAGCGACAGGTTCAGGATGGTTGCGGTGCGGTCCATGTCGGTCTTGGCGACCTTCCAGGGCTCGGTGTCGGAGATGTACTTGTTACCGGCGCGGGCGATTCCCATGGCATCGCGCAAGGCCTCGCGGAAGCGGAAGCCTTCGATGTTCTTTTCCATGGAAGCCTTGAGCGCAGGGATCTCGGCCAGCAGCTCCTTGTCAACGTCGAGAAGCGTGCCGCAGGCGGGCACTTTGCCACCGAAATACTTGTGGGTAAGCACCACGGCGCGGTTGACGAAGTTGCCGAAGATGGCCACCAGCTCGCTGTTGTTGCGGGCCTGGAAGTCCTTCCAGCTGAAGTCGTTGTCGGCGGTCTGCGGGGCGTTGGCGGTGAGCGTGTAGCGCATCACGTCCTCCTTGCCCGGGAAGTCCTCCAGGTACTCGTGGGTCCATACCGCCCATCCGCGGGAGGTGGAGATCTTGTCGCCCTCGAGGTTCAGGAACTCGTTGGCGGGCACGTTGTCGGGCAGCACGTAGCCGTCGCCGTAGGCCTTGAGCATCGACGGGAATACGATGCAGTGGAACACTATGTTGTCTTTGCCGATGAAGTGTATCAGGCGGGTGTCGGGCGACTTCCACCACTTTTCCCAGCTCTGGGGAAGCAGCTCTCGCGTGTTTGAGATATACCCGATGGGGGCGTCGAACCAGACATAGAGGACCTTGCCCTCGGCGCCTTCCACGGGCACCGGGACGCCCCAGTCCAGGTCACGGCTCACGGCGCGGGGCTGCAGGCCGCCGTCCAGCCAGCTCTTGCACTGGCCGTACACGTTCGTCTTCCA
>JAEELG010000081.1 GCA_016288775.1 Bacteroidales bacterium
TCACGCACGTCGGGGAGGGCTCTGGACACGATGACGGACATCGAATAGTCGATGTACGCCGTCCGCATTTCGTGGTCTATTTCGACCGGCTCTATATAGCCGTGAACGATTTCTTCACTATCCATAAAAATCCAATGGTTATAAACATACAAAGATACTAAAAATATTCGGAAAATTTACCATCTTTGCACTATGGATTTCCGTTTTTCCGACGACTTCTTGAAAGTGCTTGAATTCAGCCGCGACGAGGCAGTCCGCACCGGTTGGCGGAACATCTGTCCCGACCATATAATGCTAGGCATCCTGCGTCATGCCGACAATGACGCATGTCACTCCCTGGAGGCCCTGGGAGCGGATTTTTCATTATTTAAGAGCTGTATTGACGAATCCGTTTTCTGTCCCGTGCAGGTGCCCTGGGAGGAGAGGGAGAGCGTGCACTTCTGCGACTCCGCCGTTTCCATGCTGGAACACGCTTCGATCGAAGCCGCCCGCTGCAAGGAAGACGTCATAACGCCGCTGCATTATCTTCTCGCCTGCTGCCGCATTTCCGGGAGCTACAGCCATGACTGGCTGGCCGACAACGGGGTGCAGCTGCGGCCCCTTGTCGAGGCCGCCGGCATAGAGTGGGCTCAGTACGGGCTGGGCACGCCCGCCCCCTCCAAGGAAGCCGCCGCCCCGGACCCTCGACTCCTGGCCGCCGCCATCGAGCAGCGCCTCCGTGAAGGGTATACTACCGACAATCCGCTTATTAGCTGATTCTCAATACTAAAGAGTAGACATGCGGTCGACCGCAATTTCCACCAGTTTCCGGATGGCCGGCTTGTAGTCGGGGTTGGAGCTCTGGAGGTAGCGGTTGGCTATGATGCAGCAGACCGTGGAGGCATTGTGCCCAAGATGGGCGGCCAGACCGGCCAGAGGAGAGCTCTCCATCTCGAAGTTGGTGATGCGGTAGTCCTGGCCGTCGGTGGAGAAGCGGAAGCTCTCGATATCCTCGAGCATGTTGGGCATTGCCAGAGGCACGCGGACAACGCGGCCCTGGGGGCCGTAAAAGCCACCGGCAGAGATGGTTACGCCTTTGATGGTAACGTCCTTCATGAGGTCGACGATCTTGGGTGAGGCCTTTACGAAGTAAGGCGAAGGCAGGACGTCCAGCCAGTTCATGTGTTTCTTGAAGGCCTCTTCCACCTCGGGGATGGTAACCTTCTCGCGGTTGGCATACCAGTTCAAGACGCCGTCGAAACCTACGCTGATGTGTGCCAGCACGTAGCTGCCGAGAGGGATGTCGGCGTGCAGTGCTCCAGAGGTGCCGATACGGAGGATGTTGAGCGCCTTGTGGACGGGTTTTACCTCGCGGGTCTTGAAGTCCACGTTGGCGAGGGCGTCAAGCTCCGTCATCACGATGTCGATGTTGTCCGGGCCGATGCCGTGGGAGATGGCGGTGATACGCTTGCCGTTGCGCTTGCCGGTAATGGATACGAATTCGCGGGATTCGTGACGGAATTCGATGTCGGTCAGGTACTCTCCGATCATGTCCACACGGGACGGATCGCCTACCATGATGACATTGTCGGCCAGCTCTTCCGGTTTCAGGTGAATGTGGAATACGGAGCCGTCGCCGTTGATGATGAGTTCTGATTCAGGAATGCGCATAATATTGTGGTTTAATGATTCTTGCGTTTGCTGGAGCGGAGCCGGCTGGCGCTCCGGACCATGAGTTCGTCGGCCCAGATGCCGCGCGCCGCCATTATGTCGAGGATTACCGCCACAAGGGGGAATACGGCGGGCACATGGAAGACGGGATCGTTGCCGGTGACTATGAAATCAACCACCAGCCATGCCTGGAGGGCCAGCGTAAGCAACGCCGCCAGCACTGTGGTGCGGACCTGGAACACCCTGATTTTATAGGTTGTCAGGGCCAGCAGGTCAAGCAGCGTTATGAGGATAAGCAGCACCAGATAGGGCCAGTAAGACACGAAGGAAACATCTCCCGCCTTGTCGCAAAAGAACATGGCCACAATCAGCGCCGTGGCAATTGCCAGATAAAGGGTTTGTACTCTCTGCCACATATCAGTTTCTGGAGTTGAAACGGGCAAGCACCGCCTGCTCGTAGGTCTTGGACACAGGGATGCGCGGCGTGGCGTCGCTTTCGAGCTCGACCGTATAGGAGTCGCGTTCCGACGCAAGCACCCTCACCTTGCGGATGTTGATAATGTATTTGCGGTGACAGCGCACCAGTTCGCTGTCGGAGAAACTCTCCTCCACCGTCTTCAGGCGGCAGCGGAGCATGTATTTCTTCATCTCTCCGGTACTGTCGGTGTACCACACCTGGATATAGTTGTCGTCGGACTCGATGAAGTAAAGGTTGTCGGGGTTGATGGAGAATTTAAGCGCGCCGCTGTTGTCGAAGAGGGTGATGCGCCGCTCTTCGCCGGGGCTCAGGGGCACGTCGCTCACCACGTTGCCGTAGTTCATCAGGCGTATGGTGTTGTCCTTCTCCTCAAGCATGAAATACTGGGCGGCGACAAGATAGGGCACGCCCAGCGAGATCAGCACGTATACGATGGCGCTCAGGAGCAGGCGCCAGAAGTCCATGTCGGACAGGTTGATAATGCCGAATTTGTCGCCCTCCAACGTGAAAAACGAATAAAGCAGGGCCACCAGCAGCATCTCAAGCAGGTTCCACACTATGTAATGGCCAACGGTAAAGTTATCCGCGCCCTGCATGAGATGCATCCCTATCTTGCTGAAAACCACCACGGCGATGGCAATCAGATAGAACACCACGGTGAATACGAAGACCTCTCCCCGCCCCAACTCGAACCAGGCGTTGTGGGAGAATGGAATGCTCACCAGCAGGAACAGCAGCGAGAAGAAGGCCGCGAACACCACGGTCATCACAAGCTGGTGCTTTCCGAGCAGGAAGCGGGGCAACTGGTCCCCTGGCGAGTACTTGGGCATATCTCTGCAAATATATGAAAAATTTGTATATTTGCGGACCGAAAAATTGCCCTTATGCACAAAAGAGTAGTAGTAACCGGACTGGGCGTCATATCCTGCGTAGGCAACGACGTACAGACCTTTTGGAGCAGCCTCAGGAACGGGGTCTGCGGCATTTCATTCATAGAAGAATTTGCAGAACTCGGCCTTCCCGCAAAGGTGGCCGGCAAGATACGTGATTTCAATCCCGAAGACTACGGAATGGACAAGGCGTTCGTGCGCAAACAGGATCCCTTCACTGTCTTCGCGATGGCTTCGGCATACCAGGCCATGAAGGACTCCGGGCTCGTATCCGGCGAGAATATCGAGCCTTCCAGGCTGTCAACCTACGTCAGCTCCGGCATCGGCGGTTTCCAGACCATCCAGAGGGAGGTCTCCAAGATGGCGGAAGACCCTACCGGCCAATGGATTTCACCCCTTTTCGTGCCCACGATGATTGCCGACATGGCAGCCGGCCAGATAGCCATCAAATACGGAGCCCAGGGTTCCTGCATCGGAATCGTCACGGCTTGCGCCACCTCCACCCATTCGATCGGTGAGGCATACCGCAACATCCTTCACGGATACTCCGACGCCGTCATTGCCGGCGGCACCGACCATTGCGCGATAGCAATCGGCGCAGCGGCCTTCGGAAACGCCCGCACCCTTACCCGCTCCGAGGACCCCGGACACGCCAGCCTTCCTTTCAATGCCGACAGGGGCGGCTTCGTGATGGCGGACGGCTCCGCAGTACTCATCCTGGAAGAATACGAGCACGCAAAGGCGCGCGGAGCGCATATCTACGCTGAAGTGGTCGGATACGGCAGCACTTGCGACGCATACCACGCCACGGCCCCCAGGCCCGACGGCAGCACCCAGGCGCGCTGCATCAAGGAGGCTCTCTCCGAGGCCGGATACGACCCTGCAAAAGACTGCGTCTACATCAACGCGCACGGAACCGGCACGCCTCTGAACGACGTTGCCGAGACGACCGCCTACAAGCTGGCTTTCGGTGAGGATGCATACAAGATCCACATCAGCAGCACCAAGTCGATGCACGGGCACATGTTCGGAGCGACCGGCGCCGCAGAAGCAGTGGCCACGGTGATGGCACTCAACGACGGCGTCGTGCCGCCCACCATCAACCTCGACAACCCCGACCCCGAGTGCGACCTGGACTACACGCCCAACGTCGCCGTCGAGGCGCCCCTCACGCTCGGACTTTCCGATTCTTTCGGATTCGGAGGCCACAACGCCTGCATCGCGTTCCGCAAATGCGGAACGCGATAGGTCACGTTACCCCCTGGCGGCTCTCGCCGCCTTCCCCTCGGGGGAGCCGCAGGCGCCAAATGCGAAACGCGATAGGAAGTGCGAAACGCAATAGGAAGCGCGGAACACGTTAGTCACACGTTGCCATAATAGTAAAGCCCGCCGAAAAGCGGGCTTTACTGTTATTCGCCGGCCTCTTTCAGACGCTCGGCGTTTTCGGCAATCTGAAGCTGGTCGATGCATTCCTGGATGTCTCCGTCCATGAAGACGGGGAGGTTATACATGCTCCAGTTGATGCGGTGGTCGGTGACGCGGCCCTGGGGATAATTGTAAGTGCGAATCTTGGCGCTGCGGTCGCCGGTGGAAACCATGGTTTTGCGCTTGGCGGCGATGCCGTCGAGATACTTCTGATGCTCCAGGTTGTACAGACGAGTACGGAGCTCCTCGAAAGCACGGTCCTTGTTCTTGAGCTGCGAGCGCTCCTCCTGGCACTGGACCACCAGGCCCGAAGGGATATGGGTAAGACGGACGGCCGAATACGTGGTATTCACACCCTGGCCGCCGGGGCCGGACGAGCAGAACAGGTCCAGACGGATGTCGTCCCAGCTGAGGTCGACGTCGAACTCCCCTGCCTCGGGGAAAACCGCCACTGAAGCGGCGGAAGTCTGGATACGGCCCTGGGTCTCGGTCTGAGGCACACGCTGGACGCGGTGCACGCCGGACTCATACTTCATCACTCCGTAAACGCCTTCGCCGCTGAGCTTGAAGACTATCTGCTTGTAGCCGCCGGACGTGCCGGGAGCCTGGTCGGTGACCTCAAGCCTCCAGCCGCGGGACTCTGCAAAATGCTGATACATACGGAACAGGTCGCCGGCAAAGATGGCCGCTTCGTCGCCTCCGGTACCGCCGCGGATTTCCACGATGGCGTTCTTGGAATCGTCGGGATCGGCAGGGATCAGCATCAGCTTGATATTCTGCTCCATCTCGGGGACCTTGGGTTCCAGCTCGGCAATCTCCTCGCGGGCCATCTCGCGCAGCTCGTCGTCCTTCTCGTTCAGAAGGATGTCCTTCGCCGACTGCAGGTTGTCCAGTACCTTCTCATACTCGTGCCCTGCCTTGATAATGGGCTCGAGCTCCTTGTAATCCTTGTTGAGCTGGACGTATTTCTTCATGTCGGACATCACGGAAGGGTCCGACAGCTGATCCTGTATAGACTGGAATTTTCCCTCGAGGGAAAGAACTTTCTCAAGAAGCGTATTCTCTGCCATAAATCATTCTCCTATTTTCTTGATGTAGCAACGGCGCCTCATGTACGGGTCGTGCTCGTAGCTGTTCCAGATATTCACCGCACTGTTGGATTCGATCTGGGGATTGGAAATCGCCCAGCGGTTGCCTATCTTCGCGGCCTTGTCGGCCATCTCCTTGTAATACACCGCAGACACGCCCTTGTTCTGCCACTCGGGCACGGCGCCGTTGATCATGAGGTCCGTGACCGTGTAATCCTTGAGCGCCTTGCGCAGATACCACCAGCCGAAGGGGAAAAGGCTTCCCTTCGCCTTCTGGAGGGCCTCGGAAATGCTCGGGAAGGATATGCCGAACGCCACTATCTCGTCATGCTCGTCGAACAGCACGCAGCTTGCCTTGTCGGAAATGAAGCGGGCCGAGCTGGCGGCCTCTTCCTCGATTTCGGCATCGGTGAACGGAATGAAATTATACACCGTCTCCGAGAAGCTGTCGCTGTACACGCGGAAAAATTTCTTCACCAGCTCCCTGTCTTTCCGGAGTTCGTCCAGGCTGCCGAAATGCAGGTTGTAACGCTCCTCGACCAGCTTCGCAACGCGGCGGGCCTTGTCGGGAACACCATGGTTGGCAACTATCTTGTACTGCACCCAGTCGCATTCCTTCTCGAATCCGAGGGCGGTCATGAGGTCGTTGTAGTACGGATAATTGTAAAGGCAGTTGAAGGGAGGAATGTTCTCGTAACCCTCGACCAGCATGCCCTGCTTGCCTAAAGTATTGTAGGACAGAGGACCATGAATCTCGGTCATACCCTCCTGACGGGCCCAGTCCTCGGCGGCGCCTATCAGAAGGCGGGCCACCTCGACGTCGTTGATGCAGTCGAACCAGCCGAAACGTATACGTTTGGTGCCGTAGCGCTCGTTGTACCGGGGATTGATTATCGCACAGATGCGTCCCACGACCTTCAGGCCGTCGTACGCAAGCCACATGCGCCGCTTGCAATATTCGAGCGAGGCCGACCTGGTAAGGGTCCGCACCTGGTCCGAATGCAGCGCCGGAACATACTGCTTGCAGCCCTTGTAGAGTCTGTCGGGAAAGAGGACGAAACTCCACAATTCTGCGCTGGTCTTGACTTCCAATACTTTATACATAGCTTGCAAAGGTACGAAAATAATTACATATCAACAATATGTCTGACCGTAGCCTGCGCGCACACGCAACCGAATACGGCAGGCAGCCACGAGACCGTTCCCGTCTGGGATTTCTTGTTCCTGCTTTCCTCCAGCACCACCGAACCACGGTCCGGCTTCTCAGTCGAAAACACCGCCAGGAAGCCCTCCGTAATCCCAAGCTTATGCAGACGCTTGCGAAGCATGTGAGCCAGCGGGCACTGGAACGAGCGCGAAATGTCATCTACGCGCACCTTGGTTGCATCGAGCTTGGAACCGCTACCCATCGAACTAACCAGGAACACGCCATGCGAGAGGCAGTACTGGATCAGCGCAATCTTGGGGCTCAGCGTATCGATGGCGTCGACCAGCGCATCCAGGGCCAGCGGCCCGAGCAGCGACGGGATGCTCTCTTCATTCACATACTCCCCCACGCACGCCACGTCCAGCGACGGATTGATGTCCAGCAGACGCTCCCGCATCACCTCGCACTTGCTGCGTCCGACAGTCGAATGCAGCGCCGGAAGCTGGCGGTTGATATTACTGACGGAAACCGTATCCACGTCCACAAGCACGATGTGACCGACGCCTGCGCGGACAAGCATCTCGGCCGCCATGGCGCCCACGCCGCCGAGGCCTACGACCGCAATGCGGGCGTTAGCCAGGCGTCCGAGGGCATCGGCGCCAAGAAGCAACCCAGTCCGTTCCTGCCAGGCTTCCATCAATGCATCCAGCGGTCGAGCCAGTCGAAGAAGGTGCGATGCCAGAAGAGTGCGTTCTGAGGCTGGAGTATCCAGTGATTCTCCTCCGGGAACACCACCAGTTTGCTGGGCACGCCCATCATCTGGGCGGCGTTGAACGCGGCCATGCCCTGCTCGTAAGGGATGCGGTAATCCATCATTCCGTGGATGCAGAGAATGGGGGTGCGCCATTTGGTCACCATCGACGACGGGTCGTTGGCATAGTGCCTGAGAGCCTTGGGCGTTGCCGAATAAGGCGCGCCGGCCTGCTGCATGCCGCCGAAGGTAATACCGTCGCCGGCAGAGCCGATGCCCTTGGAACCGTCGTAGGCGTACTCCTTAAGGCCGCCGTTGTCCCAGTTGGCGAACCACATCTCCTCGGTGGTGAACCAGAGCTGCTTCTCGTCGAAGATGCCGGCATGCGCGATGAAACAGTCGTACAGACCGTCGTGCAGGCCTTCAAGCATATAAGCGGAATAACCGCCGTAAGAGGCGCCCACGCACGCCAGCTTGCCCACGTAGGGCTTGCTCTTGATATAGCGTCCGGCGCTCAGGTAGTCCTGCATGTTCAGGCCGCAGTAATCGCCGCTGATCTGCTCCTTCCACTCCTGCCCGAAGGCGGTGGTGCCGCGGCGGTTGGGCATTATTACGATATAGCCCTGCTGCGCCATCAGGCGATAGCACCAGCGATAGCTCCAGTCCTGGGAATTCGAACCCTGGGGGCCTCCAAGCACGATTTCGATGGCCGGCCATTCCCTGCCCTCGTCGAACTCGGGGGGATACATGACCCAGCACTGCATCTGCTTGCCGTCCACCGTGGGCACGTAAACGCTCTCGGTGAACACGTCGTCCAGTCTGCTGAAAATGGGCTCATTGACGAAACTCAGTCCGCCGTATGAAGGCTTTGCCGGGAATACCTCAGCCATCTCCAGGGGCTGGTGGAGTGAATAGTAAGTCGTGAGCAGGCGCTGCGAATCCCCTTCCCCGTCGATAGCGAACGGCGTGAAGAAATCGCATGCCCAGTCAGCGGGAGTGAGGCGGGTGAGCTCGTCGTTGGGAGTCACCTTGAAGATTGCCTGCACACCGTCGATCAGCGCATTGAAATACAGTTCGTTGCCGAACCATGCAGGGCCGGAGGCGTCTCGGTCGAGGCCGGCCGCCAGCTGCCTGGGAGCGCCGAACTGAATGCCGTCGGCGCCGCTGAATACGTCGCATATCAGGATGCGCTGGGCATCGGCCTCATAGCCGTCGCGGGCCATGGAAATCCATGCCAGCCACTCGCCTCCCGGGCTCCAGACAGGGTCGGTGTCGTAGCCTCCGTCGGTCTTCACGGGAAGAGTCTCACCAGTCTGGGTATCATATACATAGATGCCCGTATTGGTGCTGAAAGCGTACTGCTTGCCGGTAAGTTTGCGGCAGGAGTAGGCAATATAGCGTCCGTCGGGGCTCCAGTCCAGCTGCTCCGCGCCGCCGAAAGGCTCGGTGGGCAGTTCGAACGGCTCTTCGCCAAGGATGTCAACTGAATTCTCAGGGGTAATAATGCCGCCGTCCAGACGGGCCACGTAGCTGCGCGGCACCTCGGTCACCCAATGGTCCCAGTGACGGTACATCAGGTCCTCGGTGGCGTACGCCTGTGCCTTGTCAAGCGCAGGGTCGGAATCCGCCGGCTGCTGCAGCCTGGTATTCTTGATTGTCGACAGATAGATTACCGACTGCTGGTCGGGAGAGAGCTTGAACTCGGAAATTCCTGCCGTCACGTCGCTCAGCTGCACTTTTTTACCCAACTTGGCACCAGCCAGCGGAGCCTTCCAAATCTGTCCGCCCTGCAGGAAGAAGATGCTTTTGCCGTCGGCGCTCCAGCGGGCGTTGCTCACGCTCTTGGCAAACCGGGTGAGCTGGCGGTGGTTGGTTCCGTCGGCGTCGCAAATCCACAGATTGCGGCAACTGCGGTTGGCCGCAATGTCGTTCCACGACACTCCGTACAGGATACGGCTGCCGTCGGGACTGATCTGGGGATCTCCCATGCGCCCGAGGGCAAGCAATACTTCCGGAGTCATCACTCCGTTTTCAATAGCGATGTCGGAGGGGCCGATATAGCCGCTGCCCTCATCCGTACTTTTACAACTCATCACTGCGAGTATGGCACAAAGGCCGATGATATATTTTTTCATAATCAAATAATTATCTGCTTCCGCCGCCGAATCCGCCACCGCTGAATCCGCCGCCTCCGCCGAAGGAGGAGCCTCCGCCGAATCCGCCGCTGGACCCGGAGCCAAAGGATCCGGAACTGACGGCATTGTAGCTGGAGTAAGCTCTGCGCATCGAAGATCCGAACATGTCGCTGTACAGCACCAGATCGGAGTAATAAGCGGGAGACATGCGCATCTCTCCCAACTGGATATCGGGAGCCAGGCGTTTCATGTCAGAGGCCACCTGGTCTGCAATGCCGAACAGCGCCGCCACTATCAGGTACTGGCCCCAGAGCCCGACCTCGGGAACGGCCCTTTCGTTGATTATCGTGAAATCGCGAAGGAACTGCCGGAATCCCAGGGCCTGCATGGCCTTGGCCTGTCCGTCGGGGTTAAGCTTGAGGTTGGAAAAATAATGAGCGGAGAACCTTGACTGTCTCAGGAGATCGTCCCTCTCGAAAGCGCGGGTAACGGCCTGGCGCATCTCCGTAACCCAGGAGTTGACCTTGCTGCCGTGACCCCTCGACCATCTGGAGAATTCCTTCTCCTGCAGGATACCGTCTTTTCCGGACGCCTCCTTGAGCAGGTCGTAAAGGCTGCTCTCGCAAGGCAGCATCCAGTCCTTGTCCGCTCCCTCGCTGAAGTGGAATTCCTTGTCACCGCCGGAATCCAGCTTGAGTTCCAGCACGCCGTGTTCCACCATGCGGAGCATCATCGCAGGCACGATCGTAAACTTCCCGTCATCGCCGCCCTTGACATGCGAAGCGATGTAATACGTCTCAAGTATGTTGCCGCCGAAAGGAATGTCGCGGCTCCAGTCGGGCTTCTTGGGAAGACGCTTGCGGCCGAAAATCTGCTTGCGCCGCTGGGGATCGTTCTTGACGCCTAATGCGCCGAAAAGGATACGCTTGATGGGACGGAAGAGCGCGAACCACATGACGAGAATGGTCGCCAGAGTGGCGATGAGATTCTCCCCTGCCGTCAACTCATCCTCGTCGTCATCGAAGTGGGAGCCTTCCCTCGCCTGGTCCAGCACGGCCTGGAAATCCCTGTCCTGCACGCTCCCGGAGTGGAAAATGCCCTTGTCGAAGCGTACCAGCAGTATGAGCGAACTGTCGTACACGAAAGACTCTCCGGACTCGGCATACACCCCGCCGTCGGACGACCATCCGGTACGACCGTGATAGCCGAAGCCCCAGATGTTGCTGTTCTCCTGACTGAGGGCCACCGGTGCATGAAGATCAAGACGCACGTGAGAAGGCGGGGACGAAAGCCCGGGCGAGACGAACTGCAGGTGAAGCATGTCGGAGTCGTTCAGGGTCTTTATGGCATTGGTCATATCGTAGCTGACGGTAAAGACATGAGGTCCGTAAGATCCTACACCCCAGCATATTTCATATCCGCTGCCGGTCCGGTGGAGGCCGCATTTGAATGCCTTCTGGCTTATGCTGCGGTCCACATCCCAGCTGCCCTCGTTCTTGAAGGACACCCCGTTCTCGTCCCTGACGGCAAGGTTGCGGATGCTGATATCACCCAGATGCTCGCGCACCAGATACCACTCCGTGCCCTTCGCCACAACCACGTCCCACACTTCCTCGATATGGGCAGTGCCGACGGTGTCGAGCGAGACGGTTATCCTGACTTCTTTGACTGCAGGCTCGTATGCAAACGCAGAAATGGCGGACAAAGCCGCCACCAGTGCAAGTAAAAGACGTTTCATCGAAAAGTCTTCCGTCAGATCTTGAGCGAAGGCATGTCTTTCTTTGCAGCGTCTTCCTTGAGGTACTGTTTCTCGGTGAAGTGGAACAATGCCGCAACGATGCTGTCGGGAATCTGACGGGTCATGCGGTTGTAGCGGGTAACGGAGTCGTTGTAGGTCATACGGCTCATACGCACCTGGTTCTCGTATGTGTTCACCGAATCCATGGTCTTGACGTACATGCTGTCGGCCTTGAGGTCGGGATACTGCTCCACAACGATGTTCAGGCGGCTCTTCACGGAATTGAGGAGGTCTTCCTGGGCCTGTGCTTCCTCGGCGGTGCTGTTTGAGTCGATTCCGGCACGGGATGCGATGACGTCCTTCAGGGTCTTGTACTCATGCTCGTTGTAAGAACGGATAAGTTCCACAAGCCCGGTAAGGGCGTCCCAGCGGCTGGACTGCTGAACGCCGATCTGGCTCATTGCATTCTTGGTCAATTCCTCTGCGTTCACGAGCTTGCGCTGAGTCGAGAACACCCACAAGACAAGCAGTACGACGACTGCAATAACGATGATAGTGATCATAAGAATATAATTTTTTGCAATATAATAATTTTTCAGGATATGTTGCTATAGTCTTTGAAGTCGTATTTGCCCTTTCTGAGCTCCCGTGCCAGAAGCAGGTTTCCGGGAGCCTCGAGAGTGGGGTCGGAATCGAGCACGCGCTGCGCGCAGGCACGCGCTTCCTCGAGCAAGGAGCCGTCGCGGGCCAGCGAGGCAATGTGAAGGTCTATGGGCATTCCGCTCTGCTGGGTGCCCTCCAGGTCGCCGGGACCGCGCATCTTCAGGTCCTTCTCGGCAATCTCGAAGCCGTCCTCGGTGGCGCACATCAGTTCAAGGCGCTCCTGGGCGTCCTTCCCGGTCTTGGGATCCTGCACAAGGATGCAGTAGGACTTCTCGGCGCCGCGCCCCACCCTTCCGCGCAGCTGGTGCAGCTGGCTGAGGCCGAAGCGCTGGGCGCTCCGGATCACCATCACGCTGGCGTTGGGCACATCCACGCCTACCTCTATGACGGTGGTAGAAACGAGTATCTGGGCGCGTCCCTCGACGAAAGCCTTCATGTTGAAGGACTTCTGCTCGTTGCTCTGCTGCCCGTGGACGATCGCAACCTTGTAGCCCTCCTCGAGCGGGAAAGCCTTAACGATATCCTCGTAGCCCTGCTCCACGTTGCTTATGTCCTCCATCTTGTCGTTGATGAAGATCATGGGATACACCACGAACACCTGCCTGCCTTTTTTGATCTCGTCGCGCATGAAGCGGTACATGGCCGGAAGGCGGTTCTGCCCTATCAGCATGGTCTGCACCGGTTTGCGTCCCGGAGGCATCTCATCTATCACGGAAACGTCGAGGTCGCCGTAGAACGTCATAGCCAAAGTGCGCGGTATAGGCGTGGCGGTCATTACGAGAATATGCGGAGGAATGCCGTTCGGTCCTTTGGCCCAGAGGCGGGAGCGCTGGCCAACGCCGAAGCGGTGCTGCTCGTCGATCACGGCAAGGCCGAGCGCCTTGTACTGCACCGGGTCCTCGATAAGCGCATGCGTGCCGACCACAATCCCGATGCTGCCGTCGGCAAGGCCTTCAAGTATGGGGCGCCGCTCCTTCTGGGTGGTGCTGCCGGTGAGCAGCGCACACTGCACCCCGGTGGGTTCAAGATATTTGCTGATATTGGCAAAGTGCTGGCGGGCAAGCACTTCGGTGGGAGCCATGATGCACGCCTGGTAGCCGTTGCCCACAGCTATCAGGCAGCTGAGCACCGCCACCATCGTCTTGCCGGAGCCTACGTCGCCCTGCAGCAGGCGGTTCATCTGCCGCCCGCCGGAGAGGTCGGCACGGATCTCTTTTATCACACGCTGCTGCGCCCCGGTAAGCCGGTACGGAAGGGCGTTGTAGCAGCTGTGGAAGGGCGCACCCACCGCAGGCATCACCAGCCCCGTGTCGGCGCGGCTGCGCACATATTTCTGCTTGAGCAGCGACAGCTGGAGGTAGAACAGTTCCTCGAACTTCAGCCGGCGGGAAGCCATCTCCAGTGCCCGCATGTCGGCGGGAAAATGGATATTCTGCATCGCCACTCGGAGCGGACAGAGACCATATGCGTCGAGGATGTATTTGGGAAGCGTTTCCTGTACTTCCGGAAGGCAAAGGGCCAGCGCCGCCCGCTGCAGCTTGCACATCAGCTTGCCGGTAATGCCGCCCGCCTTGAGTTTCTCGGTGGCGGGATATACCCCGGTGAGGGTGCCGCGGGCATTAGGGTCCTGCTGCGGAGCGTCCACCTCCGGATGCACCATGTTGATGCGGCCGTTGTACTCCTGCGGCTTGCCGAAGAAGAGGAAGGTCGCGCCCGGCACCAGGCGGTCGAAGTTCCACTTGACGCCCTTGAAGAAGACCATCTCCATGCGGGCGGTGCCGTCGTCCACAATAACGCTCAGGTGTTTGATATTCACAAGGTTGCGGGAAACCACAGTGCCTTGAACCTGAACGTACGCAAGGTCCGGGGTGGCCGAAACGATAGGCGTTATGGTGCTGCGGTCGATGTAGCGGAATGGGTAGAAATGGATGAGGTCGTCGAGCGTATGCAGGTCCAGCTCCCTCTTGATGAGAGCCGCACGCTTGGGACCTACGCCGGGCAGGAACTGTATGTCGCTGGTCAATTCGCCCATACTACAAATGTAGGGAAAAAAGGCGAGAGGAGCAAATAAGGATTGGGGGTGGTGGCTCCGCCACCACCCCCAATCCTTATTTGCATTGCGCGGAAAGACAGGGATTCGAACCCTGGAGCCGCTTTAGGCGGCCACACGCTTTCCAGACGTGCCTCTTCAGCCACTCGAGCATCTTTCCAATTCGTGGGCAAAGGTAATAACTTTTTTGGGATTTCTGCAAATTGACGTGAAAAACTTTTAATTTTGTAAAGTATGAGGACGATCAAGGACACCCTTACACTCGAAGATGCGCAGCGCCTGTCCGGGCCGCTGTCGTTCAACCTGATGCTCAAGCCCGCAGGATCGCTTTGCAACCTCGACTGCGCCTACTGCTATTATCTCGACAAATCGGAGATTTACGGCGGCCGCGAGCCGCACATGACCGTGGAGGAGCTGGAGCGCTACGTGCGCTGCTATATCGAAACCTGCGAGACCCACGACGTCAGCTTCAACTGGCACGGGGGCGAGCCGCTGGTTCTCGGGCTCGACTTCTACCGCAAGGCGGTGGAGTTCCAGAAGCGCTACGCCGGCGAGAAAACCATACACAACACGCTGCAGACCAACGGCACCCTTGTCACCGACGAATGGGCGCGCTTCTTCGCGGAGAACCGCTTCCTGCTCGGAGTGTCCATGGACGGCCCGCCCGAGGTCCACGACCGCTACAGGCGCAACAAAGGCGGCGCCCCCAGCTCCTCCAAAGTAATCGCCGGCCTGCGCAGGCTCTACGACGCTGGCGCGGAATACAACATCATGGCCACCATAAACAGTGCCTCCGAAGGCCGGGGCCTGGAGGTCTACCAGTTCCTCAAAGGGCTGGGCAGCAATTACATACAGTTCTCCCCCGTCGTAGAGCATGTGGTCTGGCCGGAGCGCGGCGGCAAGCCCGACAGGCATGCACGTCCGCACATAGTGGACCCGTCAGTCGAAGGCGCTTCGCTCGCCCAATGGTCGGTCAGCCCGGTCGGCTTCGGACGCTTCATCTGCGACATTTTCGACTACTGGGTCAAGCACGACGTGGGCAGGTACTTCGTGAACTTCTTCGACTGCACGCTGGCCAACTGGTGCGGCGTTATGCCGGGCACCTGCAGCTTCGCCGAAACCTGCGGCGGCAACGCGGTGGTGGAGCACAACGGCGACGTATATGCCTGCGACCATTTCGTGTATCCGCAATACCTCCTCGGCAACATCTACAAGGATTCCCTCACGGCAATGATGACCTCCCCTCAGATGACGGCATTCGGCATCGACAAGCGCAATGCCCTGCCCCGCAAGTGCCTGCGCTGCGATGTGTGGCCCCTCTGTCACGGAGGCTGCCCCAAGCACCGTTTCAACAAAACGGACTCGGGGCAGACCGGTCTCAACGCCCTCTGCGAGGGCTATCAGATGTTCTTCAGGCACAGCGCCCCAGCCATGCAGAAGATGAAAAAGCTTCTGGAGGAGGGCAAGGCGCCGGCTCTGGTAATGATGATGTAACTACCTCTTGTTCATGGCAATACGTGCCTGGAGCTCCCAGGTGCGTATGCGATCTTTGTACAGGTTGTTGCGGTTGGTGGCCTCAACGTCGAGTGCGGCGTCGGAGTTGCCTCCCCAGCGGCGGCAGTTATACATCACGTCGTAGATGCGTCCAATTCGGTATTCACGGCTCACGCGGAGGGCGACTGCATAATCCTCGCCGTACTTGGTGGTCGGGAAGTTGAGCTCGCGCAGAAGCGGGGTCCAGAATCCGCGGGGAGCGCCGAGTCCGTTGATGCGGAGGGCGTTGTTCCTGCCGTTGTCGGGGGTCCACTCGCGATGGTCGATGACTCCCGGAGGGAGCTCCCTCATCTCGAAATCGGTGATCCTGTAGGTGCCCACAACCATGGCGCAGCCCTGCTCGCGGAAGGCGTCCACGAACTTCTGAACGGTATTCTCATCGGAATAGACGTCGTCGGAATCGAGCTGCAGGGCAAAGCGGCCGCACTTGGGATGATGCAGGGCGGCATTCCAGTTTCCGCCGATGGCGTGGTAGGTCTTGTCCTGGGCGATGTAGATCAGCTTGGGGTCGCCGACGAACGATTTGATCACGTCCACGGTGCCGTCGTCGCTGTTGTCGTCCACCACTATCACGTTGTAGGGGAAATCGGTCTTCTGCGAGAGTGCGGAACGGATCGCATCGCCAACGGTGCGCACGCGGTTTTTGCAGGGAATCACAACGGAGGCCTCCACGGGGAACTCGCCCTCATGGATATTTACCTCCTTGAATTCCGGCTTCAGATAGCCGCCGATACGCTTGAGGTATGCGGTGCAGACCTTCTCCATCTCTACCTGCACGGCCCTGTTGCGGGGATCCACGTAGTCGAAGAGCTTCTCGCCGGAGGCGCGGGTATCGGTCTCGATCTCGTAATAGAGCAGTTCGTTGGCATGCACCAGCGGGCCCATCTCGGACACCCTCAGGCGCAGGTCGTACATCGCCGCGAACTCATATTCCTCGTCCATCGCAGCCACCGCCTTCTTGAGCAGGTCGGTGCGGTAGACCTGGACACCGCCGAAGTCGAAGTCGTCGCGCAGCGAACCCTCCTGGTAATCGATCACCGGAGCGGGCTTGTCGCCGTTGAAATGGTCGGCGTAAATCATGGCTGCACCGCTGTCGGCGGCAATCTGGAGCAGACGCTCCTGTCCGAAGTGAACCCAGTCGAGGCGGGTTTCACGGGTGTAGAGCAGGGTGTACTCGGAATCGGCTTCCGCAGCAATCTCCCTGAGCTTTCTGGTAGATGTCCTCATGGGGACATCGAAACGTTTGATCTTCATTTTATCTTGATTGAATTGTATAATCATTTACGGCAGAGGCGCTTCTGCTTTGCCACCCAGATGCTGAGCAGCAACGCTCCGAGCACGGCCCAGCCGGCGCCGAACCATACCGTCAGCGATGCGGGCAGGCCAAGGCAGGTCTTGTCGATGCAGAAGAAGGTAAGGCACACGGAGAACATGAACACCCCGGGAATGGCGGAAATCAGGAACGCCCAGCCGGCGGGATTGCGGCGCACCAGGTACACAGTAATCGTCAGGAAGAAGAACACCGACAGCGTCTGGTTGGACAGTCCGAAGTAGCGCCAGATGGTGTTGAAACCGTCTGCATGCTGGATGTTGAACCAAAGCAGCAGACCCACGGCGGCAAAGATAGGCAGGCTGATGAGCAGGCGGTTGACTATCTTGTCCTGACGCACGTGGAGGAACTCGGCGATGTTGAGACGGGCGCCGCGCAGAGCGGTGTCACCCGAGGTGATAGGAGCCGCGACCACGCCCAGGACGGCGAGCACGCTGCCCACCACACCGAGCCAGTTCTTGCAGATGGCGGTGACCACCTGAGGCGCCGAAGCGCTCTGCAGGCCGCATTCCTGCATGCCGCCGTCGAAGAAGAAATAAGAGCTCACCGCAGCCCAAACCAGCGCCACGATACCCTCGGTAATCATGGATCCGTAGAATATCGGGCGCCCCATCTTCTCGTTCTTGAGGCACCTCGCCATCATAGGGCTCTGGGTGGCGTGGAAGCCGCTCACGGCCCCGCAGGCCACGGTAATGAACAGACACGGGAATATGCTCTGCCCGCTGACGCCCACCGACGGAGCCCTGTTCTGCAGGCCCTGCCAGAACTCAGGCAGCGAAGGCCACTTGACGAAGAGGCATATCATCATCGACACCGCCATGAACAGCAGTGCGAATGCGAACAGAGGATAGATGCGGCCGATGAGCTTGTCGATAGGAAGCAAAGTGGCGATGATATAGTATCCCAGCACCACGAGAGCCCAGATAAGCACCCACTTGGCGGTGCCGTCGCCGGCCATGTCGCCCAGGATGAGGGCGGGGCTGTATACGAACACGGCGCCCACCATGAGAAGCAGAAGAGTGGTGAACACCACGATCACGCCGCGGAGGCCCTTGATCTGGCTGCCGATGATTTCGGGATAAGTGGCGCCGTTCTGGCGCATCGACAGCATGCCGGAGAAATAGTCGTGGACCGCACCTGCGAAGATGGATCCCAGAACGATCCACAGATAGCATGAAGGGCCGAACTTGGCGCCCATGATGGCTCCGAAGATGGGGCCGGTGCCCGCAATGTTCAGGAACTGGATCATATATACCTTCCACGAAGGCATGGGGACGAAGTCCACGTCGTCGCGCATCCCCACGGCAGGGGTTACCCTTGCCGGATCGGGGCCGAACACCTTCTCCACCACCTTTCCGTAGACAAAGTAGCCGAGAATCAGGGCTAAGATGCTGATAATGAATGAGAACATATGCTATTACTTTTCTACTCCGAATGCAAAGACTATAGCCTCGCGGAACACTTTACCGGGCCTGAGCACCACTGGCGGATACTCGGGCTTATTGGGGCTGTCGGGATAGTGCTGGCACTCGATGGCCACTCCGTAATAATCGTGATAGACCTTGCCGCGCTTGCCCTTGGGGCAGCCCTCCAGCCAGTTGCCGGTATAGACCTGCACTCCGGGCTGTGTGGTATAGACCTTCAGCACGCGTCCGCTGCGGGCGGCCTTCAGCTCCGCCGCCTCCTGCAGCTGGCCGGGCATGTAGCCGTCGATCAGCCAGCAGGCGTCGTAGCCCTTGCCGATCTTCAGCGCCGGGAAGTCCTTGCGTATGTCGCGTCCCAGGCGCTTGGGATTGAGGAAATCCATGGGCGTACCCGCCACCGGCTCCGACTCCCCGAGAGGAATGAGCGTAGCGTCGGTGGGCAGATACTCGGAGGCGTTGAGCCTGAGCCTGTGATTCAGCACCGAGCCCTTGCAGTCCAGATTCCAATAGGCGTGATTGGTGAGGTTCACCACCGTGGCGGCGTCGGACTTGGCAGTGAAGGTCAGGCGCAGCACGTTGTCGTCGTCCCACTCGTAATGGGCGACCACCACCATTCTGCCGGGATAGCCCATCTCGCCGTCGGCGGCCACGTACTTGAATTCCACGGCGCCGCGCTTCTTGCGGGACTCCCACACCTTGTTCTGGAAGCCCTCGGGGCCTCCGTGAAGATGGTTGGGGCCGTTGTTTACCGGCAGCTCGTAAGCCTTGCCGTCAAGGGTGAAGCGGCCGCGCGCGATGCGGTTGGCGTAGCGCCCGGGACACTTGCCGAAGCAGGGGCCGTCGTACATGTAATTCTCGGCCTTGCCGTAGCCCAGCACCACGTCGCCGAGCCTGCCGTCCTTGTCGGGAACGTTCACGGCCACAATAGCGGCGCCAATGTTGGACAGCACCACCGACGCCCCGGAGGCGTTGGTAATGGTGTAACGGTAGATAGCCCTGCCGTCCTGGGTCCTTGACCAAAGTTTTCGGGAAACTGACATATTCTTGGTAATTAGCGTGTTATACGAATGCGCCCATGTCCCTTAAACGGGCCCTGAGGGCGGAATAATCTATATCCTGCACCGCCTTGCCCTGCTTCAGACTCATGGCGGCTGCGACTCCGGCGGCCTGCCCAAGGCCCATGCAGCTGGCCTGCACGCGAAGCGAAGCCAGCGCCTGGCGGTCGGCGGAAATGCAGCGGCCGGCGACTATCAGGTTGGGGTAACCGGGTGCGACCAGCGCCCTGTAAGGCACGTACGCAGCCTGCTTCAGCTTGACCAGAGTCTGCCCCGTTCCGGTGGCGGAATGCATGTCTATCTGGTGAGCTCCGCGGGAGATGCTGTCTTCGTACTGAACGCCGGAGAGGTACTCCCCGGCCGTGACGGTATGCACGCCCACGATGCGGCGCGACTCACGAATACCCGGCTGCGGCGCCGTGGAGGACACATAACTGTCCCGGAACTCCTCGAAGTTCTCGCGCAGCAGGCGTGCGAACTTGAAGATATCCTCGCGCATGCCGAGCCCGGCTGCGGTAAAGCTGTCGTTGTTTGTGGCGTCTGCGGCAGCGCGGGTGATGTTCACCGCCACGCTCCCCCTGTGCATCACGCTGTTAAACCAGGGGCCGCCGAAATCGGGGATATCGGCCCCGGCCTCCTTCAGCTCCAGCAGTTTCTTGCGCACCGGGGCGCATTGGCTCGAGCCTTTCTTGCCGCTGTGGTACATGTAGCGCTGCATTAGGGCGCTGTCGGTATCGACTCCGGAGAGCACGAAGCAGTACGACAGCGGTTGCAGTTCCCCGCTCTCCTGCATGGGCACGCCGGCAAGCCAGGCAAGGTCGCCGTCGCCGGTGGCGTCGATGAAACGCTCAGCCTCCAGCACCTGGAGCCCTGTCTTGTTCTGAATGACAATGCTGCAAATGCTGCCGCCTTCGGTCTCGCACCCTATGAGAGAAGAATTCATGAACAGACGTACTCCGGCCTCAAGCACCATTCTCTGGGTGCAGAGCTTATAGAGCTCTATGTCGAAGTCGACATTGCCCTTCGGCCACTGCACGCATGCTCCGCCGAGGGCCTCGAGACGTTGGATAAACTCCCACGGGATGCCCCCGATAACCCTTTCGCCATCGAATGCGAATTCGCTGATGGGAGCGACGTACCCGGTCGTAGCCATGCCGCCAAGGAAGGCATATCGCTCGACCAGGGCGACTTTCGCGCCCTCGCGCGCCGCGGCCACCGCTGCTACGAAGCCCGCAGGTCCGCCTCCGCAGATTATGACGTCGAACTTCCCAGCCTTGACCAGACGGCCGTCGAGAGCCTTGCCGGGCACTTCGGTGCGGGCGGCAAGGGCGGTTTCCGAACCAAGCGCCAGAGCGGTCAGTCCGGCAACGCCGCCTTTCAAGAACAGTCTCCTTGAAATCTTATCCATAAACGCACAAATTTACTAAATAATTACCTCATATAAAAATGAAAAAACTTGCAAAGAAAGTTTGGATGATTGCATTTTTTCGCTACATTTGCAGAAGTATGCAACAGAGCGGTAACAAATTCTGGTGGCGTCTGAACGATATTTCCGGTCAGGCCCTCCGCTTGTATGCATAAAAACATGTAAACATAGAATCAAGCAAGAGGCTGTCCGGAACCGGGCAGTCTCTTTATTTTGAATATCAACTAATTAAATATCAACAATATGAAACAGAAAAAATTCATCCTTCCGGACTCCGAGATTCCGACCCATTACTTCAACATCCAGGCAATCATGCCCAACAAGCCGATGCCGTTCCTGCATCCTGCGACCAAGCAGCCGCTGAAGCCCGAAGACCTGTACCCCATCTTCTGCAAGGCATGCGCCGACCAGGAGCTGAACCAGACCGACGAATGGATTCCCATCCCGGAGGAAGTGCGCCAGCAATACGCCGCCTACCGATGCACCCCCCTCGTGCGCGCCTATGAGCTCGAAGCGGCCCTGGGCACGCCCGCGCACATATATTTCAAGAACGAGAGCGTGAGCCCCGCCGGCTCCCACAAGCTGAACTCCGCCATCGCCCAGGCCTACTACGCCAAGGAGCAGGGCATCACAAACCTCACCACTGAGACCGGCGCCGGCCAGTGGGGAGGCGCGCTCAGCTACGCCACCAAGAAGTTCGGCATCGAGTGTGCCGTGTACATGGTCAAGGTGAGCTATGAGCAGAAGCCCTTCCGCCGCAGCATCATGCAGGCCTTCGGCGCCGCCGTGACCCCTTCGCCTTCGATGTCCACCCGCGCCGGCAAGGACATCCTCACAATCAATCCCAACGACCGCGGCTCGCTCGGATGCGCCATCTCGGAGGCCATCGAACTGGCTGTCAGCACGCCGAACTGCAAATACGCGCTCGGATCGGTACTCAACCACGTGTGCCTGCATCAGACCGTCATCGGCCTCGAGGCCGAGAAGCAGATGGCGCTCGCCGGCGAGTACCCCGACATCGTGATCGCCTGCTTCGGCGGCGGCTCCAACTTCTGCGGAATTTCGCTCCCGTTCATGCGCCACAACATCCAGGACGGCAAGAAGACGCGCTTCATCGCCGCCGAGCCCTGTTCCTGCCCCAAGCTCACGAAGGGCAAGTTCGAGTACGACTTCGGCGACGAGGCGGGCATGACTCCCCTTCTGCCCATGTACACCCTCGGGCACACTTTCAAGCCCGCATCCATCCATGCAGGCGGCCTGCGCTACCATGGCGCCGGAGTCATCCTGTCACAGCTGATGAAAGACGGTTACATGGAGGCGGTGGATATCGAGCAGCTGGATTCGTTCCGCGCCGGCGTACTCTTCGCCCGCACCGAGGGAATCATTCCCGCACCCGAGTCCTGCCACGCCATCGCGGCCACCATCAACGAGGCCCTCAAATGCAAGGAGACCGGCGAGGCAAAGACCATTCTCTTCAACCTCTCCGGCCACGGTTTCGTGGACATGAGTGCCTACGACAGCTATTTCTCCGGCGAGATGCAGAACTACCACCTGAGCGACGAAGAACTCCAGAAGTTCATCGCCAGCGCCGATAAATTGAATATCTAGCGCAGTTCAGCCAACTCAAGGACAAGGCGCTCGGTCTTGTCCCAACCGAGGCAGGGGTCTGTGATGGAGCAGCCGTAGATGTGCTCGCCGGCTTTCTGGGAGCCATCTTCGATGTACGACTCTATCATCAGGCCCTTGACCAGTTTTGCAACGTCGGAGCTGTTGCGGGCGCTGTGAAGCACCTCCCTGGCTATTCGGCCCTGCTCCAGATACTTCTTGTCGGAGTTGGCGTGGTTGCAGTCGACGATAACCGCAGGATTGGCATACGTGCCGGCAGCGTACAGCTCCACAAGCCTCATCAGGTCTTCGTAACGGTAGTTGGGATGACTGAGGCCGCGGCTGTCCACATAGCCGCGCAGGATAGCGTGTGCGTATGGATTTCCGGTGGTGGACACGTCCCAGTTGCGGTAGATGAAGGAATGCCCGTGCTGGGCAGCGTAGATCGAATTCATCATCACGGTCAGGTCGCCGCCGGTGGGATTCTTCATGCCCGCGGGGATGCCCAGGCCGCTGGCCACCAGCCTGTGCTGCTGGTTCTCCACGCTCCTCGCCCCCACCGCCACATACGACAGCAGGTCCGACAGGAACAGATGGTTTTCGGGATACAGCATCTCGTCGGCGCAGGAGAACCCCGTCTGCTCAAGCGCCTTCAGATGCATCTTCCGGGTCAGCTCCAGGCCCTTGAGGAGGTCAGGGCCGGCGATGGGGTCGGGCTGATGCAGCATGCCCTTGTAGCCGGCGCCGGTGGTGCGGGGCTTGTTTGCATAAATGCGCGGCACAATCACTATCTTGTCGGCAACCTTGTCCTGCAGCGGACGCAGGCGCGACACGTAATCAAGCACGGCGTCCTCGCGGTCCGCGGAACAGGGACCGATTATCAGCAGCAGCTTGTCGGAGCTGCCGTCGAGTACGGCACGTATCTCTTTGTCGTTCCGCTCCTTGCGCGCAATGGCTTCGGGCGAAGCCTTGTACATCCGCTTGAGTTCGTCCGGGCTCAGCAGCTCGCGGTTGAATTGCATATTCATAGCTTCCGTCATTATTCGTAACGCATCAGTTCTTCTATAGTCCGTTCAGGAGTGCCGTCGTTGTTTACGGTAACGTCCGCGGCACGCAGATACAGCGGGCAGCGCTTCTCCCAGAGGGCCTTCAGGTCTTCTTCAGTGGAAGACAGCGGCCTGCCGGGAGTGGGCATAAGCAGCCCAGGATCGCGGTCCAGCAGGCACAGGAGGCCGTTGTGGCGCAGGAGGCGAAGGTTCTCTTCGCTCAGCACAGCCCCGCCTCCGGTGGCTATCACCAGCCCCTGCTCCGCCGCTACCGATTCGATGGCGGCGGTCTCGCGCATGCGAAAGCCCTCCTCCCCTTCGCGGGCGAAGATTTCCGGAATCTCCATTCCCGCCTGAGAGGCGATGACTTCGTCGATATCAACGAAGCGCCGGCCGCAGCGGGATGCAAGCCCGTGCCCTATGGTGCTCTTGCCGCTCGAAGGCATGCCCAGCAGCACCAGGTTGCGTTTCCGGCGCAGCAGGCTGTCGTAGAGCCGCAAGCACATATCGTCGCCGAAGGTCTCGCCGGTGAAGAATTCGCGGGCCTTGACCGCCTGCGCCACGAGCATCATCAGACCGCCTTCGGCAGGCACGCCGAGGTTGCGGGCATCAAGCACCAGGCGCGTGCTGAGCGGGTTGTACACGCAGTCCAGCACCCCGCGCAGGTTCCTGAAGGCACCCAGGTCCGTCGGACAGCCCTGCCAGTCGGGGAACATCCCCACAGGGGTGGCGTTCACGACAATCTCGGCGTCGCTGTAAGTATCCACGTCGGCAAGCGGCAGGAAGCCTTCGCCGCCGGGTTTGCGAACGGCATAGCGTATACGCCCAACACCCATAGTCTTGGCCGCAGCGACCACCGCGCAGGCAGCTCCGCCAGCTCCGAGCACCACCAGACGCGCTCCCTTAAAGTCCACCCCGGCATGCTTTGCCAGGGCGATAAATCCATAATAATCAGTATTATAGCCTATAAGTTTCCCACCCTTGTTCACTATGGTGTTCACGGCGCCGGTAAACCGAGCAGAATCGTCGAGCTCGTCGAGCCTGTGCTGCACCATACGCTTGTACGGGATGGTCACATTCACGCCCTTGAACTCCCTGGCCTTCAGGAAAGCGGGCAGTTCCTCCAGCGCAAGCTCCCGCAGCTCGTAGGGATCCTGCGAGAGCTGCGAGTGGATTTCGCGCGAGAAACTGTGCCCGAGACGGGCTCCTATGAGGCCGTATTCCATCTACTTCAGATAATCTGTTCCGTATCTCAGCGCCAGCTGGTCGCAAAGCACAAGGGCCACCATGCTGCTCACCACGACGCATACGCGGCGCACTATCGCCGGATCGTGGCGCCCCGTTATTTCCAGAGTTGCGGGATCCCCGGTGCGCAGGTCAACGGTCTGCTGGGGGCGGGATATCGACGGCGTGGGCTTGACCACCGCATCGAACACCAGCGGCATACCGTTGGAGAGGCCGCCGTTGATGCCCCCGGAGTGATTGGTCAGCGTAACCACCACTCTGTCGCGGACGCCGAATGCATCGTTGGCCTCCGAACCCCGCATCTTCGCCAGTGCGAATCCGCTGCCAAACTCGATTCCCTTGATGCCTCCGATGGAGAGCACTGCGTTTGCAATCACGCCGTCCAGCGAATCGAACCACGGCTCGCCGACGCCAGCCGGCAGGCCGCAGACCGCAGTCTGGACTATGCCACCCACCGAATCGCCGTCCGCCTTCGCTTCCAGAATACGGGCCTCCATAGCCTCCTTCACGTCACCTAGAACAGGGAATTCCATCACCGATATGCGTTCCACCTCCGCTGCCAGCGCTTCAGAATCCGAGGCGTTGAAAGGCAAGTCACGCACGCCGGCGCACTCGAGGATATGGGTGCCCACGGTAATCCCTTTGGCCTTCAGGGCGCTAAGGGCGATTGCTCCGGCCGCAACTATGCCTGCGGTCACACGGCCGCTGAAATGCCCGCCGCCCCGCCAGTCCTCGAAGCCGTCATATCTGACGTGTGCCGCATAATCCGCGTGCGAAGGGCGCGGGAGGCCGCGAAGCCGCTCATAGTCAGCGCTCTGCACGTTTTCGTTGGGAATGAGGATGGACACAGGCGCACCGGTGGTGCGACCTTCGAACACGCCGCTGACGATGTTGAAGCAGTCGCTTTCGCGGCGGGCGGTGTCGGCCAGGCCCTGCGGACGGCGCAGACCAAGCTGCCGGGCGATGAACCCTTCATCCACAGGAATGCCCGGGGCGAGGCCGTCCAGTATAGCGCAAATCATCTCCCCATGCGATTCGCCGGCAAGGGTAAGGATTACGCTGGTGCCGAGGCTGTTTTTCATATCTTTCGTTTTTCAATTATTCTCCGAAGTGCCGCATCATCTACCTCCTCGAACCTGTAACTCCCTATCTCACTAACCCTTACAATCCTTGTCACATCTCCCCTCCTCTTCTTGTCACTCACCACAAACTTCATCAACTCCTCCACCGTAAACGGATCCTCCGTCGGCAGATTATACTTTTTCAACAGTTTCTCAATCCTCTCTTTTGCGGAGCCTTCCGCCATATATAGCATACCTATGCTAACCGCCTCTCCATGATAGAATTCTCCCGATGCCGCTTCAATTGCATGACCGATGGTGTGGCCGAAGTTGAGAACGGCGCGGAGGTCGTGGTCGTGGGGGTCGGAGGCGACGACGGAGAGTTTGATGCGGAGGGCGGCGGAAACTATGTCCGGAAGAAGCGGGCGGAGGTCATCAGCAGTTTCGAGGGTGGAGAAGAGTGCGGCGTCGCTGGTGGCGGCCATTTTGATGACTTCTGCAAGGCCCTCGGAAAACAGACGCGGACTCAGCGTCGATAGGGCGTCGGTATCGACCAGCACTCCGCGAGGCTGATGGAATGCGCCGACGCTGTTCTTGACGCCGCCGAAGTTCACCGCGGTCTTGCCGCCGACCGACGAATCCACCTGCGAGAGCAACGTGGTGGGCACATTGTAACAGACTATGCCACGCAAATACACGGCCGCGGCAAATCCCGCCATGTCGCACACAACGCCGCCACCTACGGCCACAACGGCATCGGATCGGGTGAAACCACGCTTCAGAAGCTCGGCAAGTATGAGTTCCACGTTGCCGGGATTCTTGGCCGCCTCGCCCTGGGGCAGCACCAGCAGGGCGCCGTCCAGGCACTGGTCGAGCACGGCGCGTGGATACGCCTCCGGAACGCCTTCGTCGGTGACTACCAGCACCTTGCGGTGCAGGTCAAACACCCCGGAAGCCTCGGCCAGCACGCCGCTGCCAATCCTGACGTTGCCGGGAAAACCGCCGTTCCGCTGTTGGTAAGCCCTGGAGATGCTGATCATCTCCTTCTGCAGCCGCACGAAGCAATCGCGCCTGGCGGGGTCCTTAATGGCCGCAGCGCCGTTGGCGATCACCTGGTCTTCGCGGGCAGCGTCAATAACGGGTAAGCCGTTGACCTTCTTGTACTCGAGGATACGGTCAACGGCCTGCATTCGCCGCTCGAACAGAGCGGCAATCTCCCTGTCGACTGAAGCGATTTCCAGCCGGGCTTCTTCCAACTCGTTCAAGATGAACTGAAGCGAAGAGCTTACTGCTCAGGTTCGAACATGTCCTTGCCGACTCCGCAGAGGGGGCATACCCAGTCTTCGGGAAGTTGCTCGAAAGGAACTCCTTCGGCGGCATCGTCGTAAACGTAGCCGCATGCGTTGCAAATGTACTTCATACTCCTTTTGTTTGTAGATATGCAAATATAATCAATCTAAGCTACAATTCAAAAGGAGAACTTGTAGCCGACGGACAGTATCGTGTTCAGGTTGCGGTCCCAGGTGAAGGATTTCAGGTAGGTGCCGGCCTTGTTCACGTCGAGGTTCTTGTCGCGGCAGTAATCCACCATGACACAGAAATCGAGGGCGTGGTTCTTTGTAATCTCCCACTCGGCACCCAGGGCGCCGCGGTAGCGGTTGAAATAGGTGGAGTTATAGCCGGTAAACTGATAGTCGGCGTAAGCCTTGCTGGTGGTGCTCCAGGTGGCGGTGAACGAAGGATCGTTGAAGATGGTACGCACCTCGGCGAAGATGTACGGTTCCACGCGCCCCAGGCCTTTGTACTGCACTTTCGCACGCGACTTGAGCATAATCGGATCAGCTACTTCCTGATAGGAATTCAGCGATTCAGTCTTATGCATGAAGCGGACCTGTTCCTTCAGGGAAAGGCGCCAGGGGCCGGTTTTCCACGAGAAAGTCAGGTCGCCGTTGAAGCGGTGGCGCGGAGTCCATGCCCCGGAATTGCGGTGATGGTAGATGAACTCGTATCCCACTCCGGCTTTCAGCCACGGGGCGATCTTGTAGCTCAGGCCTATCGAAGCCTGATGCCGGTCGAGGGCGGTGAGGGCATTGTCGGTACGCAACTCGTACCCGGCCTCCAGATGCAGGCCCTTGGCCAGCTTCCAGTCCAGCTCGACCGAGGTGCGGGTGCGGAAGTCCGTCACAAGGTCATTCTCCGTACCCTGCGCCGCCGCATTCAGGAATGCGCCCAATGCCGCAATCAGCAAAATAAAGCGTTTCATGGCTATTCCACGTAGTTCTTCGCCTTGGTCAGCTCCCCTATCGTGGCACTCTCGCCGGGCCCCAGGCTGTAGTAAATCTTGATGAACGCCGCATCGCGCAGGAAGTCCACGTGACCGATTTCCAGATTGTCGACCTTCACGCCAACACGCTTCTCGAGGTCGGCAACCAGCTCGGCGCGCTTCTCGGGAACGATCAGGTCGATGCGGTCGTAAAGAATCAGGCGCGTGGCGTGCTGCTTCAGGGCGCTGGCGCTCTCGAGGATTGCCACCAGGCCAAGCACCAGCACATTGGACACGCAAAGCACGCCCAGGGAACCAACTGCAAGTTCATAATGCGGTGAGTCGGAAAGCGCCCCCACAACCTTGTACAGCGGCGCAAGCCCGTTCACTGCGGCCACGGCGATGATGATAAACAGATAGGTCATCTCTCGGATGGGAACCGTTTCCGTACGGTACCGTATCACTCCGAAGATGGCAAAGAGGCCCAGCGTAAGGCCCACGCCCACCTCGGCGTTACCCATCATATAGAGCAGCAGAAGCATGGCCGACGAGAACACCATGAAGGTGAAATAATAGTCGCGCCTGCGGCTTTTGCGGTAATAGAAGAACTGCACCAGCAGCCAGCAAACCAGCAGGTTAAGGAAGAACCTTATGCCCAGCTCTGTCAGGCTCTGGGAGGTGCTCATCACGGCGTCGGTGATGCTCTGCACGTCGATGACGTTTTCGTCGGCGAGATTGAATTCGCCCAGTTCGTCGGGTCCTATCATATCAGTTTGTTATTTATTTGTTTCTCTATTCTGCGAATCTTGGTCTTGAAGCGGTTATGCTTTGCCGCCGGATCGGTAAGGGTAATGCCTATGCAGTACTTGCTCACCTTGATGGGCTTCACACGCCACTTGAGAAGGATATTCTTCATCTCGCTTGGCGCCCTCCCGTCCTGCTTGAGTTCGATAATCACTCCGTTACGAAGCCCGGATTCCAGACCGGTGCGGCAATTGTTGAAGCCCACGCAGGTATCTATGGTAAGCCTCTCCGTCTTGGCCTCGTTCACCAGGGTAATGCGGCGGAAAATCGTCTCCAGCGACGGCTGCAGGTCTGCGGCATCGTATCCTGAGCGGGCCTTGAGGAATGAACAGGCCTCCGTGTCGGACGCAAACCCTTTGAACTCCGCAGGAGAAACTGGAATGCGCTTCTTCTTCGTGCGGCCGTGATTATTCTTGCGCTTTACCTCCAGAAAAGTGAGTCCCGAGCCCACATAAACCCTGGTCCGCACCTTCTGCCTCACCAGGCGTCGGTTGTGATGGTCGAGGAACATCTGCAGGCCGGGAGTATCGAAATACAGGGTATCGTACGAAGCAACCATGGAACCGTCGGTCACAAGCGCCCTATAGCCGGCGTTACGGGCATCGAGCAGCAGCCCCGCGAGCGCCTTCTCGTCGGTCAGAAACTTGGTGTCGATGCGGTTCATCAATTTGATTCCGTCCATCTCCTCAAGAGTTATGGGAGCAAAACCCTCAAGCATCTTCCGTCAGGTATTCGAACACTTTGATGGTCTTCAGCTTGCCCTTGGCGTCGTAGGTGTACTGCGTCTTCTTGCGTCCGAACTCGTTGTATTCGAACTTCTTCACGCTCACCAGCTTGTTGCGCTCGTCGTAGAGCAGTTCGCGCGACACCTTGCCGTCGACGCCGTATTCGTAGCGCTTGCGCCACTTCTGCCCCTTCTGCCCGTATTCTATCTCCTCCACCTTCTTGCCGTCGGGGTTGTAGGTGGTCTGGTGGTCCAGGATGCGCGCCTTGGAAGCGGCGTCGGTGTTCCACTCCTTGATCACCAGGTTCTTCTTGTTTATCTTCTTGGCTTCCTGCGCATTGAGCGCGGGGATGACCAGCAGCAACGCGACTGCGGCCAGGATCAGACGTTTCATACTACCAGCGCCCGCCTCCTCCGGAATAAGTAGAGAGATTAACCTTGCTGCCGCCGCTAGCGGTGCCTGACGACCAGCCGTTGCCGCCCCAGATCGCACTGCCGTCGCTGATGGTCACGCCGGACTTCATGCTCGCGCTCTTGCCGTCCACGTACACCACCATGGTGCCGCTCGACGACGGGGTCTTGAATGCGAACACCGCGTTGCCGGACTCGTCGCACACCACGTGCGTGGCGCCCTTGCTCCAGGATGAGCTGCTGTAGGTGGTTCCGGTGATGCTGGAGCCGCTCTCGATGCCGCCTATCGCCACCAGCGTGCCGCTCTGTAGGTAGAGCTTCCTGCCGCCTTCGGTATTGGCGTCCACCGCCACTTCCGGGGTGCCCTTGGTGCACACGGCGTAAACCTTTGCGCCCTTGATATAGAGGTTGCCGTTGGCGTCGATTCCGTCGTTGCCAGTGGACCAGCCGCATACGAATCCGCCGGAGAGGGTCATGTCGCCTGCGGAGTTGATGGCGTCATCGGAGGGAGAGTAGGCGTAGAGCACGCCTCCGGTCATCTCCAGCTTTCCCTTGGACTCGATGGCCTCGTGCGATGCGGCACTCACTTCGATGCTGCCGCCGCTGATGAAGATGTCGCCGTCGAACTTGACGCCCTTGGCGGACTTGAGATTGCTGCTGTCGCCTCCTCCGGGCTGACCGCCCCCACCGCCTCCGGGACCGCCGCCGCCGGGACCTCTTGTGCCCGAGTCGCTGAGGTTGGATCCAGTCACCTTCACGGACACGGTGCCGCCCTTGAAATAAGCGGCCTGGTCGCCCGTGATGCCTTTTCCGCCCTGGCCGGAGCTGGTTATGTCGAGCACGCCGCCCGTCATCACGAAAGTGGAGTCGGCCTTGATGCCTGCGGATCCGGTGTATTCGGTGGTCGTGACGCCGTTGGTGGTCACCTGTTCGCTGACCGTGCCGCCGCTCACCTTTATGCTGATGCTGCCGCCGTTGATGTTCACGGCCGCGTCGGAGCTCAATCCCTTCTTGCCGGCGGCGCTGGCTGTGGCGCTGATGGTGCCGTCGTCAACGGTGATGCCGTCCTTGCCGCGGAGCGCATGGCCTGCGGTGGACGATACGCTAACTGTCTGGGGACCCAGGAAGCGGAGGTAGTCGTCGGAGGTGATGCCGCCCTTGCCTGTGGCTGTTACGGTCAGCGAGCCGTTGCCGCTGAACACCAGCTGGCCCTCGCTGAAGAAGGCCGCCTTGCAGTCCTCGTCGGCCGCCTGGTCGGTGTAGTCGCCACTCGCGTTCACGCTGCCGTCGGCGAGCTTGTTGCTGCCCTCCAGCACCACGAAAGTGCGCTTGTGGCTCTGGTTGCTGATGGCGGCGCCGCTCTTGTTGGTAAGGTCGAGCCCCTTGAGCACCAGCGCCTGCTTACGCTTGCCGTAGATCTTCAGGTAGCCGTTGGAAGAGCTGCCGGAGAGTTCGAAGCGTACGATTTCGTCGTACGAACGGTTGTCGACGGTTACGCCCGCTCCGTTCACGGCCACTACGCCGTGCTCGTCGCCGGTCACGCTGGCAGAGCTGCCGTTCCACACGATTCCGATGGTGCGGCCGAAGGTCACGCCGGCAATCAGGTCGCCGTCGCCCTCGGCCTCGTCGGGGTCGGTGGAGTCGTCGTTATCGATAATAGTTGTATCCACAGGGTCTTCGGTGATTGCAATGACGTCCTCCTGACATGCACAGCATGCCAGTGCGAAAGCGATAAGGATAAGTACACGTTTCATTGCTTTAAGGTTTCTTCGCAAAATACCAAATTCCGGGCCAAAAACAAAATCCGCGATTATTTTTTTATTTTTGTAGTATGAAGAAGATTATCCTTTGCGCGGCGATGTTTCTTGCCGCATCTGTGGCAACCGGCGCACAGTCCGACACCGTCCGTTTTGCTTTTTTGACCGACACTCACCTGTCAGTTGGCTCCAGGTCCTGCAATGACCTGCGACGCTGCATTGCGGATATCAATTCCCTGCCGGGGCTGGACTTCGCCGTGTTCGGAGGCGACATCACCGACTTCGGAGCCGACGAGGAAATATGCATGGCCAAGGCCATGATAGATTCGCTCGATATCCCTTATTACGTGGTGGCGGGCAACCACGACGCAAAATGGTCGGAGAGCGGCTGCAACACCTTCAAGAACGTGTTCGGTTACGAGCATTTCGAGTTCCGGAAGGGCGGCTGGAGGTTCCTGGGCTGCAACTGCGGGCCCGACATGCGCATGGCCCCGGCCCTGCTCCCCAAAGACAGCATGGACTGGCTGGAGGGGCTGGAGGCCGACAAAAAGAGCATCTTCTTCAATCACTATCCGCAGGACACCTCGGTGCTCAATTATTTTGAGGTCACGCGCGCGCTCAAGCGTGCGGGAGTGCAGTTCGAAATAGGAGGCCACTGGCACCAGAACCGGGCCATGAACTACGACGGACTGCCCGCAGTGCTGTGCCGCTCCACCATGACCGACCGGATCAGGCCGGCGGGATATACGCTCTTTACACTGACGGGCAGCTCCATTATTGCGTGCGAGCGCAGGCTGCCGGCAGATGGTGCCGCAGAGACCGTACAATGGTATGAACGCGAGCTGGCTCCGGTGTGTGACACGGTTAGTTACGACGCTTGCGGAATCGCATCGTCTTACCCCTGGCTGCGGTACGACGTCAACGAACAGTACCCCCAGGTGCAGGAGGTGTGGAAAAAGAGAGATAACGCCAACATAGTGGCAGGGTTTGCGCGCAAAGGCGGCCGGGCATGGTATGCAACGGCATCCGGCACGGTGCGGTGCATACGCATCCGGAACGGCAAGGTGCTGTGGAGCAGGGAGTTCCCGGGAAAAATCTTCTCCACCCCTGCGGTGAGCGGCAACCGGCTGGTGTTCGGTTGCACCGACGGCTGCATCTACGGCCTGAGCGCCCTTACGGGCAGAGAGATATGGAGCGTGCGGGCAGATAAATCCGTACTGGCGTCGCCTGTGATACGTGACGGCGTGGCTTATATCGGGGCGTCGGACGGAAAGTTCCGGGCCATTAAATTGCGCACTGGCGCGCCTGTGTGGACCTTCGACGGAGTTCAAGGCTTCGTGGAGTGCCGGGCGTATTTAGACGATGAGCAGGTGGTATTCGGCAGCTGGGCTGGAAAGCTTTGGTCGCTGGACACCCGCACCGGAGAGCTTCAGTGGACCTGGAACTGCGGCAAGAGTTCGCGCATGTACTCCCCCGCCGCCACCTGGCCCGTGAAGGCCGCCGGACGCATCTTCATCGCCAATCCCGACAGAAAGGTATATGTGCTTGACGCAGCCACCGGAGAGCAGCTGTTCAGCGTCGACGGCGGGCGCGAAGCCATAGGCCTGAGCGCCGACGGCAGCACCGTGCTGGCCAAGACCATGTTCAACACCTCGTATGCTTTCAAGGCGGATGTGCCGGTTCCTGAAGGCGGCTCGCTGCTGGATTCGGCGCTGCTCTGGCGCGTGCCCAACGGCATGCATTACGAGATTGGCCCTACTCCATTGGTCGAACTGGACGGCAGCGTGCTCACACCGTCGGACAAGGGGAACCTGCATGCGTTCTCGCTTGAGGACGGCTCGCTGCAGTGGTGCCACAAATTCTCGCTGGCGCTCATCAATCCCGTGGAAGCATGGAAAAAAGGCCGAAGCAAGTACATACTCGCCTCGGCCATGGACGGCACAATCGTGCTGTTGAAGTATTAGGATTCCTTTTCGGGCTCCTTGAATTCCTTCCTGGCTTTCTTTACCAGATCCTCGCCAAAGGCCACCCAGAGGCATGACAGGATTCCGCCAAGGAAGAAGAAGATTATGCACACCTTGGCCCTGCTGTTCGACGGCATCAGAGGCACCGAAGCGGGTTGAACCACGGCATATACAGGCTTCACTTCCTGGATCTTCGCCTTTGCAAGCTCACGCTGCTGGGCCATCTGGGAGTAAATCTGGTTGGCCAGGTTGGCCTCGTCCTGCAAACGCTGACGGGCACTGCTAACCGACTGGAGGATAACGCTACGGTCGTAGTCTACGCGGGCCGCATAGGCCGACTGGGCCTTAACCAGCTTGCGGTACGCCTCGTCGGCAAGCTCCACGTAATACTCGTAGTCGGCGGTTGCCTTCTTGGTACGGTACTCGGTCACGAAGTCCTGGAGGCGCTGGCACACGGTATCGGCCACCTGCTTCACAATCATGGGGTCGTCCATCACAACATTGATGGTGGTGACGCCGGTCTTGTTGTTAACGGTCGTATTGATGGCAGAACGCAAAGCCTTGATTGCCAGGCCCTGACGGGGAGTGAGGTCTTCAGGATCTATCACGCTGTCGTCGTACAGATACTTGGCATCGGCCTTTTCGCGCTTTGCGGCCTTCCTGGGGCTGAGCGGCTTATCGCGCTCCAGCAAATGCAGGAAAACCGTAGTGGTGTCGGGCTTCACGCCCTGGACTTCCAGTTTGCGGGGCACGAAAGGAGTCACGGGCACCTCGAGCAGCGAGCACAGGAAAGGCGTGCTGGAGCTGATTTCCGGGAACAAAGTGATATTGAGTGCGTCCGGAGTGCTGTTCAGCGTCATGTTGCCAACACCGAGCATGCTGGCAAGGGTTCCCAATGAACCACTGGAGCGATTCTGGAGCTCAGGTGCAAGCGTCATGGTCACGGTATACGTGCGCTTCATCAAAAGCGCATAGGTCACGCCAAGCACACAGAAGATGAATGTCACCAAAAAGATGAACTTCCAGCGCTTGACCAACTTTCGGAGAATCTCCATCCAGTCGATGGACATCTCGTCGTCCTGGACCTGTTGAATCTTGTTCTCTTCCATATTACATTATTTATACCTGTCCAATGCAACAAATAGATATGCAGCAGACATAGCCACAGTGCCAAGAGCCGTAACAGCCTGAGTACTACGTTCAAAAGCCTTGTCGGTTATGCCCTCCGGTTTCTGACGCTGCGGTACCACAATCTCGTCGCCGGGGAGCACCTGGGTACCCAGTCCCATCTTTTCGGAAGTTCCGTTCATGTGCACCACATAAGACTTGCCCTTCTGGGCGCGGGCGGCAAATCCACCGCAATCATTAACATAGCTTCTTACGCTCTTGCCGCTTTCGTAGCTGATTACCGACGGCATCATCACACAACCCATCACTCGCACGGTGTTGCGAACCATAGGGATGTCGAGCACGTCACCCTCCATCAGTTCGATATCGTACTGGGAGCCGGGATTGGTAAGGGCCTTGTCGAGCTGAATTGCAACCTGATAATTGGATGCAACCTGGTTGCGGTAAACATCTGCGGTATCAAGCTGCGAGCGCGAATCGTCGTTACGATACTGAAGTATTTCCAGCAACTGCCTGCGCTCGTCTTCTCCCATGTTGCGGAACAGACGGGCACCCTTGAGATATGCGTACTTGGTAACTCCGCCAGCCTTGTTCACAAGGTCGCTGAGGCGCTCGTTGCGGGTTGTGAGGGTAAAGCTGCCGGCAAAGTTGGCCTCGCCGGTAACGGTCACATGTGTCTGCACGTTATAGGAAGGGCTGTAATGAACAATCACTTCGTCGTAAGGCTGCAGATAGAACTTCTCGCCTTCGCTGCCTTCGAAGTTGCCATCGACACTCATGCTTATGAGCTCGCCAACCTCGTCCATACGGAGCAGGCCGTTGGCATCGCGCTTGCGGCGGGATACGTCCACACGTGCAAGCGAAGCGCCTTCCTTAAGGCCGCCGGCCATGATGATAAGGTCCTCAACCGTTGTGTTCTCGGCAAAGGGGAAAGTACTCGGGTTCACCACCAGTCCTGAAATCGTCATGGTGCCACGCTCCTGAATGTCGGCCTTGCTGGTGATAAACAGCTCATCGTTCTTCTGCAGATCGATGTCGGGATCGAGTCCGTCCAGAACCCTACCCAAGTTCAGGGAAATAACTTCCCTGGTCTTGTCTTCATGCTGACGGTGCAGAACGGCACGGGTTGTAAAGGCGTCGGGCAGCAGGCCGCCGGCCTTTGCCACCAGGTCGCGTACGGTATTTACCTTGCCGCCAAGCTCATACATGCCGGGCTGATAAACGGCACCGGTAATGTTGATACGGTTCTCGTAGAACGAATTGAGCTTGCCAACGGTTACCTGATCGCCGTCCTTCATCTCGAATTTGCCAAAATCTGCCACCTCTATGGTACGGATCTCATAATTCTTGCCGCTCTGGCGCATAACGGTAATGTTGTCGGTAAAGGCACCCGCAGCAAACCCGCCTGCATACTTGATGAGGTCGGCAAGGGTTTCGCCGTCCTTCATCTCAAAGCTCATGGGGCGCTTCACCTGGCCGCCTATCCTCACGAGGCAAGTGTAAGGCTTGACCATAATCACGTCGCCCTCCTCAAGGCGCATGTCGCTTTCACGCGTACCGTTCAGCAGGAAGTCGTACACGTCCACGGTGCCCACAACCTTGCCGCCACGGTTGACGGTGATATTGCGTAGGGACCCCGGTTCCACCACGCCTCCTGCCAGATAAAGGGCATGGAATACGGTGGAGAATGCCGACAGCACATAGGTTCCGGCATTGCTCACGTCACCAAGGATATTCACCTGGATGGTCCTGATCTGGCCGAGGCTGAGGCGGATGTCTGTACGGCCGGAACTGCGGTTAAGACCACCGTAAATGCCCGACAGCTTGCGCTTGAGGTAAGTATTGGCCTCGTCGATTGTCATTCCGTTCAGATACACGGGTCCGAGTATATCCACGCTGATACTGCCTTCGGGCGAAATCTTGTCCCTCAGGGTAACCTGGTTGGCTCCGAAGATATCGATAATCACCTCGTCGCCGGGGCCCAGCTTGTAATTCTTAGGCGTTGCCAGATTCTCGCTCGGAGCAAAGTTCAGCGCCTTGTTGCGGAACACGTCGCGTCCGAACACATTGTCGCCGGTAGTCTCGGCAAACGACTCGGGAGCCATCTCCACTTCAGCTGAAACGCTGTGGGTGCGGTCCTCCGCCACTGCAGTGGACTTGGCCTGGGCCACGCCGGTCTGCTGGCTCTCGTACAGGGCTTTCACCCTCTCGGCCTGGGCACGGTCGACGCCGCGGGCGGCGAGTTCGGCAATCATGGAATCCTGCGATTTGCCCTGGGCGAGTCCGTTCTTCACATACTCCAGCACCTGGACATCGGTCATCGAGCTCTGCGCCACGGCACAAATGCCGCACAACGCAAAGGCTCCAATCAAAATCATCCTTTTGAATATCATATTCATAATGGTTTTAGTCCACAAATATAACAATATTTGTCGGATTATCCTTCGTATTCCTTCATGGCCTTCACAACCCTGGGCGAAAGACGCAATATCGCATACATCGTAGGCACCGTCATAAGGGCGAAGGCAAGGTCCATCACGCTCACCGCCACGTCGAGGGTAATCACGCTGGCAATCAGCAACATAAACAGGTAAAAGATGTCGTATCCGCGGGCCGCTTTCGCACCAAAAAGGTACTCCGCGCAAGTGCGTCCGTAATACGAGTACGAGAACATGGTAGAGAAGGCAAAAACAATCACCATCACCATGAGCAGATACTGGCCCACATAAGGGATGAGCACATCGAATGAGCCCAGAGCAACGGAAAGGCCCTTCACCCCTTCCACATGATAGCAGTCGGCAACCAGGATGGGGATGGCGGTAAGCGTACACACCAGCCCGGAATCTATTGCCGGCCCGAGCATGGCCACATATCCCTCACGCACCGGCTCCGCATTACGTGATGCTCCGTGCATCATCATTCCGGTACCCACGCCGGCCTCGTTCACCAGCATTGCCCGGCGAGCGCCGGTGACCGCCACTCCGGCCAGGCCGCCCAGGCCTGCCTTAAGGCTGAACGCGCCCTCGAATATGCTTGCAAACACTCCGGGAATCTTGTCCAGGTTGGTAACGATAACTATCAAAACCAGCGCAAAATACACCGCAACCATGGCAGGCACAAGCTTCGACGACACCTTGGAGATACGCTGCAGGCCACCCAGCACCACCAGCGACACTATTGCAGTAATAACCGCACCTATCCCCAGCCGCAGCCACACTGTTGGCTCCACCTGCGGCATGAAAACAGTCGTCACCGCCTCAACAAGCTGGTTCGACTGCATCATACACAGGCAGCCCACCAGGCCCACCGATGCAAACATCATCGCCAGCGGCTTGAATTTGGGGCCGAACGCTTCGGTTATCACGTACATCGGCCCGCCCTTAACCTGTCCGTCGCGAGTCCGGCCTTTGAACATAATCGCAAGCGTGCCCTCGAAAAACTTGGTGGCCATACCGAACAGGGCGCTCACCCACATCCAGAATATGGCTCCGGGGCCGCCCACCACAATCGCTATGGCCACGCCGGCAATGTTCCCCAGCCCCACAGTGGCGCTGATGGCACTCATCAGGGCCTGGAATGAACTGATCTCCCCCGCCCCGGTCTTCCTCGTTTTGAGCGAGCGCACGGCAGTACCCAGTTTGCGGATCGGCACCGCCCTAGAGTATATGAACAGGAAAAGCCCGCCGCCCACCAGCCAGATGAACAGCGGATACCCGCATACGAAGTCTGAAATCTTTATTATCAAGTCGTGCATCTCAATGTCATTTAGTGGGCTCCATGTGCACAATTATGTGCGAATCCTTGCCAAAGCGGTCGCGGAAACGGCGTTCCACGTCGGTGGCTATCTCGTGCGCCTCATCCAGGGTCATCTGCCCGTCCAGGCGGATGTGGACCTCGGCGGCAATGCGGTTGCCTATCCTGCGGGTGCGCAGGTTGTGCGGGTCGGAAACGCCCTCGACGTTGCTGATCAGCGACAGCATGTCTTTCTCCGTCTCCGAGGGCAGGGAGCTGTCCGTCAGCTCGCCGAAACTGGGCCCTAGCAGGTCCCAGGCCACCTTCACCAGCATCGCGCCCACCACTATCGACGCCAGCGGATCCAGCACCGTCCAGCGGTTGCCAAGTATGATGGCCCCTCCGATACCTATGGCCGCGCCAATGGAACTCAGCGCATCGGACCGGTGATGCCATGCATTCGCCTCGAGCGCCGGCGAACAGAGCATCCGCCCCTTATAGCGAGTGTACTGGTAAAGCACTTCCTTCACAAGAATTGATATCAGCGCTACCCAAAGGGCCACCTTTCCGGGCGACGGGATATCCTCACCCTGCAGCCACCGGGCCAGCTTGAAAGCACCCGATACAACGATCCCGACTGCCGCGGCTCCCAGTGCCAGGCCGATGAACAGCGTAGCAAGGGTTTCATACTTGCCGTGCCCGTAGTCGTGATCCTCATCCTGCGGCCGTGCCGAAACCCGCACGAACACCAGCACCACAATATCGGTCACGAAATCCGACAGCGAATGCACCGCATCCGATATCATCGCCGCCGAATGCCCCATCACTCCCGCCACAGCCTTCAACCCCACCAGCAGCACATTCACAACACTCCCCTGCAGCGTCACCCGCGATATTTCGTCTTCTCGTAGCATAAATCTTTTCCACGAAGTTAACCATTACTCTCAATATAACAAAACATTTTTCGAGAGTCTGCAGCAACTGGTCTTTTTCGTATAAACAAACAACCTGAGCGGGAAAAGTAGTATCTTTGATGCGTGAACACCGAACGACATCCCTTCCAGCCCTTCCTGCCGGAGAACGCGCGTATTCTGTTTCTGGGGAGTTTCCCGCCCCAGCCGCATCGCTGGTGCATGCCGTTTTACTATCCGAATTGGATCAATGATTTCTGGCGGATCATGGGGCTGATTCATTTTTGCGACAAGGAGCACTTTTGTGTGCCGGGGGAAAAGAGATTTGATGAGGCGGCGATTAGGGAGTTCTGCACTCGGGAGGGCCTTGCCTTCTACGACACGGCCTGCGAAGTTAGACGATTGAAGGACAATGCCTCCGACGCGTTTCTGGAAGTGGTGACACCCACGGACATCCTTGCGCTGCTGACACAGATTCCGTCCTGCCACGTCCTCGTCACCACCGGCGAAAAAGCCAGCACCATCGTCTCCCAGACCTTCGGCTGCCCCGTCCCGCCGGTGGGAGGACACGTTGTCATTTCGACCAAGGCCGAAGACCGCGTGGTGAAATCTCTCACCTTCTACCGCATGCCCTCCACCTCCCGCGCCTATCCCCTGCCGCTGGAGAAAAAGGCCGAGGCCTATCGTCAATTATTCTGATGCGGGCACAAAAAAGGCCGATGCCTTAGCATCGACCCTCTTCCAGTATCAGCCGTAACTGGTATTATTTACCCATATCACCTTCATCCCCGTCATCAAAATATCAAGGATTTATTAGATAAACAATAATTATCAGGGAAATATTAGATATTACCATATCTCATTCTGGAACGATTCCCGAGTTTGTCTACGGAATTTGAACGTAATGACACGCCCAGCCCAACATAGCATCCCTCTACAGTCACATCTGTCAAAACGGAGAGCCTTCTACAATGGACTGCACAACTGTTTTGATTTCATCAGGGACCTCCTCGGGCTCAAAAAAAGGAACAATACTTAGGGCATTGAATCCCACTCCGTACTCTGTTTGCGACCAGGCAGACAAATGTTTTAGATAATCCTTTCCGGGGACCACACCCATCGGATTAACCCATCGTTTTTCCAATATCTTCTCTGCTTTTTGTTTAACCGTTTTAAACGCAAGCGCATTATCCTCTTCTAGAAGACTGGTGGCAATATTATCAAGGACAGTCTCCTTCTCTTGATTTGCCAATTCTGTCATCTTATCTTTGACAATTTCTAATGACACCTTCCCTTTTCGTTTTTTCGCTGATATAAAACGAGTTATAGCCTCAGGGGACAACACATAGTTCTCTATCTCCTTCCTTCGCCAGATATGGAGATTAATATGCTTATCGATAGCCTCTTGTCTTCTTGACTCTAGAATCTCTTCTGAATGGTAATCTGAATCAAATATACAGTAGCAAATTACATGTATTTGATTTGAGTTAAAAAGGCCGGCAACGGCCACTGCTCTTTGCCAACCGCCCCATCCTTCTACAAATGATTTAGGAAACGAACTGATAGCATTAAGCCCTTTGGGATAGAGGACCGCCTGAAATTGAGATAAAATTAGACGATCCGTATCACGCCCCTCCCAAATCATAAATCGGTGGGAAATAAATAATCTGGAGAGATCAATATTGAAGATACTGCCCATCTCCTCAACCTGCTTTTGAAGAAGAGAATGGCTTCCTACTGATTTGACAACTCTCCTTTTGTTATTTACAGGAATAATATTTTCTGGCAAGACCTCCTCCATTATTTCAATAGAGTGTGTAGCGACAATCAATTGTGAGAACATATGTGAGACAAGCCTGATTAAGCGACGTTGAAGGTCAGCGTGCATATATACATCAGGCTCATCCAGAATGACAACAGAATCTTCTGTGCACTGTGAAAGAAACCACATACATTGGACCCACATTTGTAAGCCATGTCCCATCCAACCTATTTCTGCAGTAAAGTCATGATTCCTAACCAGGAACTGCAATAACTGCCCCTCATCACTGAATGTTGTTTCCACCGGGTTAACCTGAAGACCTTCCCAAGTTGACTCCACAAGTTCCTTAAAATGTGGATATTTATCTTCACAATAGTACAATTGATTCCGGAAATTTCTTGAGGTCAACCGCGTATTTCTATTCTGAACCACCGTTGACCGACTTATCACTTTCTCATTCTCCATCAAGGCCGATATATGAGGCAAGACCTCCACCGGCGGAAATGCCAATTGTCTAGTCTCCCTAACGCTTCTAACAGGAACGCCATCCTTCCCTACCAGAAGAGCAAATATTGATAGTCTCTCCCCAACATATGCTCGAATTGAGCACCCATTTGAGAAAAAGGCCTCTATAACTGCCGGAGGGTTTCCGTACATATTAAAGATTCCTTTATCTGATATATTTTGATTCTCCATGCTAGGAGAAACTCCGTTGTCTGACTCATTGGTAACCCACTCCGGCGGCCTAATAAAAGAGAGATTCCGATACTTACGAACAACAGTTGAAATTATTTTCAATGCCTCTATAAGTGTAGATTTACCTGCATTATTACGACCGACAAGAATAGAGACATCTTGAAACACTACCGTTGTATTCTCAAAACAGCGGAAATTCTTTACCGTTAGTTTCTTTATCATTTATTTCCTCCTGAACATTTATATCGCATCCTTATCAAATATATTGATTTTGAAATATTCAAACAAAAACAGCGGGAATCCATTCAACACAGCAATCTTCTCCCCGTCACACAGATACTTCCCGCATTGCCCTTCAAATATCCGCAGTTGAGCAACTGTCTCTTTATCCTCCGGCACGGTGTCCCGCCCGGTGCATATATAACACGCCTTTGACGTATGCTGATGCACTAGCATAATCCAGTTGTCTTTAACCCTAAGATACTCTTGTTTTCCGAGCCTATGTCGGCCGCCATCCGGCAACTCTATAAAATCCAGACTCCCGTAATAACTAAACTCCCGAGCAATATCCTTAAAGGACCGAGCCATGCAGTCGCATCGCGAAACAGTATACTCCACAAAATGCTCATCAGGAAGCTCCTTCGTATAGCAGAGAGACTCCACCATCGGATAGCTAACATACAACTTCCCATTATCAGTCTCATCGTCAAACATCTCCAGCATTTCCCGTAGCCGCTGGTTCATTTCCTCCAGCGTCAGATTCTCGTTTTGGAAGTCGAAATCGAAGAACAAATAGATTTCAGAGAAGTCCGATGAGCGGGCATTATCAGGCAGGCCATTGGCCTTGTTCTCCCTTAACACGGAGACGATGTCGCCATCGCCATCGAACTCCTGCAACTGCCGATACAGTTCATATATGTTGTTCCCGAAGGAGCAGACAATCCTTTCCCCCTGGCCGAAGAACAGGCGCTCCAGCGTCCTGAAAACCCTCGGTTCCCTCTCTGCCCCTTCAAAAACAAACAATATCATACCTTGAACGCGTTACCTCTGAACATCTTCTCGATATTGTGGCCAAAGCGGAGTTCCTTCTCCGTGCAGTCCACCAACGGCTTAATCTTGTTCTCGTTGAGAATAAAGTTGCAGTCCGGCCTCAGCAGGTCGTTCGTCATCAGGTAGGTGTTGTGAGAAGATGTGAAAACCTGGCAATCCTTCTTGAACAGGATCTTGCAAACCTCAAACGCCAGTTTGAAGTGGTAGAAAGCATCAAACTCATCGATGAAAACGAAGGTCGCCTGACCCATCCACTGCATCCAGAAATACAATAGTTCCAAAGACCTAGTACCAGTGGAAATGATATCCTTGAATTGAATTCGTTTTTTGTCTATTAGACAGAACAAGACCTTTTCGCCTGTTCGCGGGGGAGCAAACTCAAAACTCTGGTCACTAATATTCACAAGGAAACGGCGAAAATCATCTATCAACTTGTTTTTGATAATATACTCCTCAAAATCGTATATACCTGTTGCCAGTCCAATAAACTCACGCACATCCAGATTCCTGAACCATAGCATCCCATTCACGAACTGCTGCATCTTAATCAGATAATGATCCTTTGCCAACGGTATGGACATTAGGAGGAAGTTCACGATGGGGATATTATTGGCATTGTCTGCCAGGTTATGCTGGATGGTTTTATCAATGGGGAAAGCCACCGTGTCAATGCTAAACTTCCCATCAGCACGTTTGAACACTGGTTTCCCATCAACCACCATTGCCTCTGCGGTCATGATACCGTGATAGTCCTTGGAATAAGTATACTCCACAGTCTGCCCATCAAAACGGAACACATATTCAAACTCCACCTTCAGGTTAGGATCTCCTGCATAGGTAAAGTTGGCATAGTAATCCGCCTTCTTCCATTTCTGGGAAAGATGATTGACGATATCGAATATCGCGAGACTGAAATTGGTCTTTCCGGAGCCATTGGGACCATAAACGATACCATTCTTGATGATATCATCCTTAATGGCATACAGATTAAAGTTAAAGTTGCTGTGCCTTGTGAGGTCCAGCTCAATCTTTTCCTTAAATCCCCGGAAATTTTTTACGGAAAACTTAGCAAGCATAGCTCATTTCTTTTATTTCTCTCGCAAATATAGTAACTTTTTTTGAGAATCCGTAATTTTTTTACGGATATTTGCAATTGCGCACAAAAAAGGCCGATGCCAAAGCATCAGCCCTATATAACATGTTTACATCACCGCTTCTTTTAAGAGTTCATATATCCGGCCTTTCTTCCACTGAGTGGAACGGTGTTGCCGCTGAATGGCAGCGAGGCGCCAGAGGAGACGACGGGTATTGATGACTTGCAGGTTGTGGTAATAGTGGAGCCTAGGTAGACGACATCTTTGGAGCGAATCTGCGACAGGCGGTCATCAAAGGCGCCGGGCGTTCCAAAATAGTCTGGGTAAATATCGTCATATGCGGCCTTGTGGAATGAATCCAGGACCGTGTATGTGTCCACCCGGCCATTCCAGGTACCACCGATGACTTCAGCGTCCGGGGAGACTTTGGAGAGTTTGTCGATTAGGTCACGGGATTTCATGGTAGATCGTTTAATAAATTTGCGATTATCGCATTATTATGAAATGCTTTCGTTAGGCAAATGTTTCATCTAACCCACATAGACCTCCACAATTTCAAAGAATGTCCCACACTCACGTCTTTTCATAAACTCTATCGCTTCATCCTTACTTTCAAAATAGTGGATTTCATGGGGCATAGATGCTCTATAAGAGAACTGAAGGCCATATTCCGTTTTTTGCAGATAGGCTGGCATATCATGACCGTTCACACACACCTTTCTTATTGCATACTTTATTTCCATAACACTTAAAACTTATCAATTATCTTTGCTATGTCCTTTTCTACCATCACAGTTCCGTCATCATCAATAAAAATATGGCCTTGTGATGTCTTCCTTTGACAAACGATACCATCTTCAGAACTCATATTATTGTCCCCTTCGCAATAGTCAGTTGAGCTATATCTGCTATCCACATTTCGATTGTCGTCATCATTTGCTTTTTCGGAAACGATATTAAGCTTTTTAGTCTTGCCGTTTCTCATAGCATCAAAAAGTGCCGTACTAAATGAAGAACGGAGACCATGATGAGGGCACACTAGGAAGTCAACGCCCTGTCCAATTTTCTTTTTGATTTCATTGTTATACTCAAGTAGTTTCTTCATTCCCTCCTTTTGAATATCTGCCGCAAAGAATATCCTATAACCAGAGTGAATATACAGAACAATTCCTATATTATTAGTATAGCTTTCGTCTTTAAGTGTTTCATCATTCTCCACCCATCCAGGGTAAATAAACCCAATTGTCATCCGTGATGGATCGCATGACCTCAATGGAAGACATCTACCTTTATATGCCTCTTTTACGTTCTTTACTTCTTCACTCGTTGGATCGTCGACAAGGCTCCAATTAACGTTTTTATATTTCTCCTCCCCTTCCGACAGATCGTTTGGCGTGGTATACAGCGTGTAATGAAACCTTTCATTCATGGCATTCAGATCAGTAATATGGTCCCTGTGAGGATGCGAGAGGAACAATTGATCTATAGTATAATAATCCTTTTTTCCTTCTCGCCTTTCAAATAATGGAATTAGAAAATCATTCACTGGTGAGAAATCATTACTCTTTCCAAGATCAAAAACAATTCTTTTGTTTCCTAACTCAATATAGGCACTCAACGCTGGCCCAACATTAAATACGACTACTTTCATATGCTTTTATTATTTGTTTTTATATGTACCTGTAAACGTTGCAAATAAATACTTGGCATAACTCCATCCTCTGGTTTCAAGCAACAGATAACAACCAACCATCAACAACAACTGAATCAATAATGCTATCACTATAGCCCACCATGACAACCAATCACAAAAGATATTCGTGATACCCAGGCTCATTATGAGGATAATACTCCATACCCCAGCACCAAGATAGTTGCGGCAAAAACCAAACTCTATGTTATACTGTTTCAATAACTCGTCACCACGACAGTTTTGCCTGATTTGGGATACCACATCGGCTATCTTCTGCTTAGCCTTTTCCGGATCCATCTGTTCCTCCTTTTGAGTTGGCAACTTGATGCCAAATGTGTCTTTTACCTTTGCAGCAATCTCCTTGTGGTACTCTGGCGACATTGCCGCATTCTCCCACATAAGCATCTTGGTTGTTGGCATTTCAGTTTCGTCTTTCCTGAATAGCGGATATTGAAACAACCACTTTGACGTTTCTCTAAATAGTTCACTTGCAAGATAACCTACAGACAGACTCACCAAACTAGTTCCTCCTATCATCCACGTTATCCACTTTACATTACCCGCCACCGCTTGATACGTAGAAAGCCACTCACCAATACACATGGCAAGCAATATGCACATTGGGAGCACTCCCAAAATTGCGGGATAGACCCTTGCGACTCTTATGTATTTATTCATCATTAAAAACACTATTAAATTGTGACTATTATCTCTCTGTTACACGTCCGAGATAACCATGATTCCCCAGTTCTTTTCTAAAGAGATCAGGCTGGTTTGACGTTTCACCATTTCAACCAGCCTGATTAGGTTTCTACATCCAAGAAATACTTCTTAGGTAATAACACAACAACTAACCAAGTTCTTTAGTCGCCTTTCTTGTGGATATGCGGTTTCAACGAAGGAGTGTTACCAGGCGTTTCCTTATTGTCACGGCGACGTTTGTCAGGCTTCCCTGTTGACTTGGCGATAGGCTTTGGACCAGGTTTAATTCCCATAGTTGTCAAAGATTATCAGTGGAACAATTCTGGTTTCTGGAGCCAGCCAGGCAAACCCTCGCTTTTTAACAGGAGATTTGCGTCCCGCTTTTGCCGCAAATGTATAACCTATTTTTCATTTTTACAAGTTCTTGCGCGTTTTGCACATAGAAAGTTATCAACAACGAAATTAACAATATCGTATTTACATTTATATGTAATATCCAAAAATAGATATTAGCACAGCGCCGGCCATGCCTATCCCCGGATTTTACATATTTGCGTAAATTCCTGAAATAAATTTGGAGAATTCGGAGAAAAACCCGACCTTTGATGTCCCAATAATATGGCTTTATGATACAAGAATTCCGCGTGTCCAATTTCTTATCCTTTAGGGATGAGACCGTACTGAGTTTCGAACCTGTGGGTGACGGTCGCCGGGGTAAGGCCCCCAAAAAAGGGAAGGACCATCTTGTATGCAAAGTCAACGACAAGATAGAACTCTTGCGGCTGGCTGTTTTCTATGGTGCCAATGCTTCGGGGAAAACCAATATCCTTAAGGCCATCAATTTCCTGGTCTTGTTCTGCAAAAAACGCGAGGCGAAAGCTAATGCTCCTACCGGCGTAACCCCCTTTATGCTAAACAGCATAACACGTAATCAGCCATCCAAGTTTAATATCCGTTTTTTTGTTGACGGCGTGCGGTATTGGTACAGCCTGGAAATAGATCCAAGACAAGTCATCTCGGAAGCACTTTACGTGTATAAGAATAATAGTCCGCAGCCTACTTCGGTGTTTAAAAGGGCTCAGAACTCTATTGAATTCAACGCCTCCGAGAACACGATTTCAGCCACTGCTAAAGAACTGTTGCAACTCCACTGTCTCTCTAATCTTCCTTTCTTTGCATCTAAGGCCAGAGTCAATATCCAGTTGAATTACGTTGACCCTGTGATGAAATTTTTCGAGGATTCTTTCATGGATAGTGAAATTGAGAATGATATTCTCTTTACTGCCGCAGAACAATTTGTATCAACCACTCCGGATGTAAAGGATCATATCCTTGCTTTCTTAAAGGAGGCGGATTTCAATATTTCTGGCATTACATCCCAGAAAGAAGAGGTGTTGATACCAGAAGGGCTACGTAATGCTATCCTCTCCGATTCCTCTACCCCTGCTCCAGTAAAGGAGCAATTAAAGGAAAAGGCTTCTTTCAATAGAATAAAGACTATGTTCACTCACAAGGTGAACAACAATGGCATCATTGAGGAATACGAGTTCTCCAGTCAGGAGCAATCGTTGGGCACCCGCCGTATCTTTGGTCTCGAAAGTTACCTTTATTTCATGGAGGAGACAGATAATGTGGCTATCCTGGATGAGATTGATTCTTCATTACATCCGGACCTGGTGGATTTCGTGCTCAGCAAGTTCGCCAGATACCGTAACAGTGAATCACAGTTAATAATAACAACGCACTATACCGGATTGCTTGACAATTCGGATTTACGTGATGATTGTTTTTGGATTACGGAGAAAGACAAGACGGGAGCTTCCTCCATTCGATCTGTTGGAAAGATCAAAGATGCTAGATTAGCATCAAAAGAAAAGGGATACCGCCGTGGGAAATTGGGCGGCACCCCTGATATCAAAAAAGAAACTGAAGGGATCTTTGACTTCGTTGAAGGAAAGGAGCTTTCGTTGTTTGACGTTTAGGTTTTCCCCGCTCCGGCACAGCGTCGCTGTCGCGCCGCAGAGCCTTCCGCTCCCCCCGCAGAGAGGCCGCACGCCAGGGCGTGCGCCCACTCTGCCTAAGCCACCGCACTCATTTCATTTTTTTGCAATTCTCGCATTTTTATTAAATGTCAGACATACTGGTTCACCCTCCTATTCTCCTCAATCTTCCCAAGCAGCACCTTAAACTTCTCCACTCTCTCCCCCTTCATCTCCCCCTTATTCATCAGCTTCCTATTATGCTTAATCCAATTAAGAATATCGTGCTCTTCTAAACGATGACGCGACGGATTTCTATGGTTCAACTCCATGAACTCCATCGCTTCCTCGTACTGCTTCATCCACCGTTCATCTTGGGTCATTATCGTAAATAATATCAAATGATTAAAGAGCATAAACTAAGATACAATCAGATGAGTAATCACTCCTGAAATGATCCCTAATACAATTGTACCTAATACTGTTATTAGAATTAGATTTCTAACCTTACCTAGCCTGTTTAAGTATTTCACTTGCTCTCCTATTGCAAAACCTCCTTCTGGATATAATTTCCCGACGACCCATCTTACTATAAACACTGACACTACGGCACAAATAGCAGAAATTCCATTAAGGAACAACATATTATATGTCTTATCTGCAAGTTGAGTTTTATCTGTCAGAGTAAAATAGGAAAATGCTGCTATTGCATACAATAAAATCCAAATAACAATATAAACAGGCGTTTTATGAATCCACCATAAAGGTTCTTGGGCATTCTTAACAAACTCATCAATCCTTTGGCTATAGAACACTATATCCTTCTCCTCCATATTGTTTAGGGTTAGGATACATGATTTATCAAATTTAGACAAATCGAATAAAGAGACAGAGAAGTCTTTATAGAACGAACGCTCTCGATGTTCTTTATTCCCGGAAATAACAATTTTGATAATACGCCTAGATTCAGGGTTGCTATAAGATAGGACCTCTTCTTTGTCACTCAAACTGTAGTTGGCACCATCCAATGTATATATTTTATATTCAACATCTACAAAACTGTCCTCTATGAAAGAGGCGATATAATTAAAATGCTCCTCGTTGATAATCAATGAACGATCATAAGATTTTGTTAATTCTCCAATCATAATTCTAGTATTTATCATGCACAAACAACCCTGATATCCGCGCCAGCAACACCTCTGCCTCAACCTCAGTCTCTTTCGCCTTCACCCTCATATTGGTATAGGCAATATACACGAGGAAGGCCTTGAGAATAGCCATATCAAAACTCTCTGAAATCAAATACTCGCCATTTTGAATAAGCATGTACCCAGAAACAGCCAGAAGTACGAAGTACAGCAAATACAAGATAAAAACCATATTACTGGGATGTGCCAGATAAAAGGCCAGTTGCTCCCTGTGCGATTCATAATCATGATTCCCCCAGTTCTTCAATGGAGAATGCCTGATAATCCATTTTGTCACAGGATAAACGGAACTAAGCACTGAGCCAACGACTATCACAATAAAAGCGATGGTCTCAGGTTTAAAAGCAAGCCATCCTATTTTTGCTAGACCTGTCAGGATAATAGCCGGCACCCCAAAGGCAAATAAAACAATAAACAAGTAGGTCCCAGCTATCGTTATAAAAGGATGAGCCAAAGCCACCAGCAGATAAACGAAAGCAATCGGCAACGACACTGTGTTCTTACATGCCCTCGTAACCCTTCCTGGCAACAGCCTGGCAATCCATCCCACCATCTCGTAAACAACGATATACCCTGCAATTACCAGCAATAGCCACCACCCCAATCTCATAATCAGCCATAATACACCGCAGAATGCGCCCCCGCCAACGAGAATGATAGCAAAGATGTACACCCAAAGCTTGGCTTTAACTGGTAATTCTAACTTCTCCATGAATCTATGCCATCGCCTTGGATGAATTGTTCGTATATGCTCTTGATTCCCGGAAACGACATGGGTTATATTGCATTCATAGTACCCTTCCGTCTTTTTATTAGGTTTATGATACTCTATAGGATACTCCCATACTTCGCCGTTCTTTAGCAAAACTAGAAAACACCTGCCTGTGATGATGGCATACGTCCCTTTAGTATCATAATGCACAAAACTCTTCACCACTTCAGTACCAGCAGCCATTGCCTCCGCCGCCACCATATCATCCATCAGTTTATGAACAGTCTTCTCTATGACCGCTTCATTCGCCTTTAAAGGAATTGTTGTCCACCACAAGAAGAGAAAGAAGAACAGAATGACGTTCGGAGCAAGCGAGTAATAGCTCCCATGAATGAAGTACTCCACCCCAGTGCCAACAGCGAGCAATATGGCCGCCAGAACTATTATCCATGGCTTTTCAAACACCTGCCGTTCTGCAAAACGGAAGCATTTATTGCCGTTACTTGTCTGCCAACGTTCGTCCTGGGTCATTTCAAAGAATCATTAAGCATCAATCCCCGCTTCCTTATTCCGTTTGCTGCAATTCGCGTAGTTCTTCTTGTTTCTCTTTCAACTGCTTTTTAAGTGCAGCGTTTACTGCCGTTAGTACCTCCTTTTCAGCCTCATGCACCAATCGAGAGACCTCCCCTACGGACTCCGAGACTACTTTTACCTTGTCATGGCATTGCTGATTGGTATCAAACACATATTGAATCTCACTAATATCCTTAAACGAGGAGGACACTTTCACAATTTCATTCATTCTCTCCAACAGCGCCCTTGAAAGCATCAGGGTTGTCTGCTGGTGGTTTAATATATCATCTATCCGTCCCTGGTACTCTTGCAGTTTAGTCAATTCACGATTACCTGTAAGGACATAATTCTTAATCTCACCAAGCTCTTTTTCTTCTTCAACACACTTCTTGGTTTGCTTTTCAACTGACTGTAGCTCTTTGTGGCAGGCATCTAAAACGCCATATCCCATTCTGTTCTTTGAAATCTCGTGGAAAGTATCTTCCTTGGTCGCTCCAGCGTACAAATACTTATCAATGATTTCATCAAATCTCCTTACAACCTTATTCCCGAAATTAAGTTTGAACAAAACATATAATAGAATCAAGATAGCTGCTACACAAGCAGCAAACTCGAAATCCGGTGATAGGATTTGACTCCCTGCCAATTTAAACGACTGTGTCCCAATGATGCTATAGACACCGCCCATAATTGATTCAAAAGCCACATTCACCCAAACCCAAGGCAAAATCATCTCACTAAAGAAAGATGGCACCACCTTTTCTTTTTGGCATAGGGCCAGAATGAGGACTATCGTGTATGCAATTATTACAGTAACCCATAGCCAGAAAACGAGGTTGCACCCATTTAATATGGCTATCATTATTGTGGACGTTATCGCACAAATATAGACAAAGACTATCTTCACTATGGGCATCACCTCCTTCATCATTCTCACCTTTGAGAAATCCACGGCTCGTTGCCGCTTAAAGAGGTTTACCCAAGAATGGTAGGTCAAGAAGAACGCAATGATAAATCCTGTGTTGTACAAGACCTTCACCACCTCTAACGAAGGGCTCTTACTCAACACAGCATACCCTGTACATATGGCTGTAATAATTGCACCAGCTAATGCCCAATTGTTCCACCCGTGGAATTCGCTGAGACTATTCTCTCTATCCCTCTCAGAATACAGGAATGACAGGAACTCCGTATCTGACATATTTGTGATATGCTGTGTATCCTTCATTTCTCTTAATTAATCCAAACCTCATCCTGCCTCATTCCCCCTCCTCCGCTTCAATCTCCTTGGCTATCATCTTATATCTTCCCCTTATCTCTTCTCTCTGATAGAACTCCAACAAATCCATCTTGCTCAAATACCCATCCTCCAGATACTTTGCCAGATACTTCTGGTCAAACTCTATCGAGAGCAGGCTCTTCTCTATGTTCTTCAGTATCTGCTGGTTATTCTTGATATTCATCTTCACCAGCGTCCCAATGCTCTGCACATCACGGATATCTTTCAGTAGCCGCTGGATGAGCATATTCACAAACTCCACTTCCACATTCTTCCCGTCCTTCCGCAATGCCAACCCTCGGGCAAGGTTATACGCTACTGCCAGATTCTGGTAATCAGATGCTTCATAGTCGATAATACAGATAAAACCAATACCATCCACATACGACACACCATCTACGGCACGCTGAATAGAAGCGTCCGCCAGCGTCTTGTCAAACACAATGATGCTCGCATTGGTATCCCTGTTCACAGTCGCTTCCAGCAACTGGCTCCATGCCGTGTCATACTTGTTCGATGCGATATCCGGCGAATCCACATCGCCCATCTTGATGCTCTTGTCAAACTTGCACTCAATGGCCACTTTCCGTCCGCTGCTCTCACCGCCGACGTATGCCATAATGTCGCCCGTCTTGTTATTCTTTAACAATCCTTTCGACGTTCCTGTCAGCGACACCACATCTCCCAGATGATTCCGCTCGATATACTCCTCCAGGAAATCAAGAATATCATTCTCAGCCGCCACACCCTTGATAGCCGTTTTATGGAACACCTCCTGCTTCATGTCAAACAGCAGTTTCAGGTTCTCCAACTGCACTCCCAGGTCATCTGTGGTCTTCGACAAGAAAGCTGAGAACCTGTCTTCCATCGTAGCCAGCACGCCTATCCGGATTGCGCGAAGCAGAGCCGCCTCGCGTTCTGTCTCCGGCAAGGAGTCAAAATATCTGTAAACTAGCTCGTCCGAGATTTCAAAACTATCAACCTGAACGCGCTGTAACTTATGGTCTATTCGCATACTCTATACCTGGGAATAGCGATAGCCGCCTTTCTTTATATATGCATCAAGATACCTTCCGTGAGAATCTGCTGACATCAGCCCGTCATACAAACTTTGGGGCACATCATAATACTGATATACTGCACCCGTTTTAAACTCCACTTCCAATGTCATGCTGGAAGGGTCGTAACCGATTGATAAAATGTGTGATGATGATACAAATTGTCTTTCCATAACCTTTGTCTTTTATAAATTGATTTGTTGTAATCGCCATGCTCTGACAATGTCCGGGTAGTCTTTTTCTTCTATGTTCAAGACATTATTCCATCCGCCCTTGTCATCCTTATCCGAGGATACTTCAGGATCATTGCTGTCTGGTCTTCTTGCCTTGTCAGGGAATGTAATATTTGCTCGCATGGGCATTCTTACTGCTTCTCCTACAATAATAGACTCTCCTGTTTTCAATATCGGGAGCATATTAATCAGATTCGATAAATTATCCGAGACCGTATTCGCAATTATTCCTCTGTCATTTGAATTGGTAAGTCTTAATGCTATCGTTGTACCACATTGTGACAAAATTGTTGTGTCTATTTCCGATGGGCGCTGACTCACAATCATTGCGCTGATTCCATACTTCCTACCCTCTTTCACTATCCGTCTCACAATACTTGACGCACGGCTATTATTTCCACTCCCCAAATAATTATGGGCTTCCTCCATAATAATGAGTAACGGACGATTTCTTCCTCCCTGAGACAGGTTACGTCCCCAGAACAATGAGTCATACATCACACGAAGTAGAATGCCAATAATATCATGCAGAATACTTCCTGGTACACCCGACACGTCAAAAACGGAAAGAGGCTTCTCGCCCATCCATAATTTCAGTAGGGCATGAATGTCGTTGTCTATCTTTCCATCCTTGTCTGGTACATATCCTTCTGGCTTATATGCAAAATCAAATCTTGAGTCCGTCAACTTGGCTTGTAGTGATATCAATTGCCGCTTCACCGACATTGGGGTTGCAGAAAGATAGACCCTGCTCTGCTGTTGCTCCTGATATCTTGGTAAAACAAAAGGTTCTATGCTGCCCGTACATTTCGAGCCATCTGCGTCTTGAGCAAAAGCCTCCGTTGTTTTTGTCTCATCAAAATCTTCATAGATGGCACAGAACTTTTGACCTGTTCCAGTACAAATATGAGTAGAAAACATAAGCCGATACAAATGAAGGAACAATCGTTTCAGACTGAATGGTATTGGTGTATCCACAGTAATTGCATCCTTGCTCAGATATGAGAACAGACCAGGATTCTTCTCAACTGTTAGTTTTTTCAGAGCCAACACCATTTCAGACAGCGGGAATCGGTCATTGTCAGAAACATCGCCAAATGCAAAACTCACAAATTCATCAAAACTCATTGCCCAATAGGGAACTACAAGTTTATGCTCAGTGGCATCCTCAGGGGTTATCCTGAATATATTTGCCCTGTCCTTAAACGTCTTGCCATATTCGCCATGTATATCCATCAGAATAATACGGGAAGATGGAAATTTTTGTTGGTCTATCAGCGTATTCACCAATCCGGCAACTGTTGTAGATTTGCCGGTGCCCGTAGAGCCAACTATAGAGCAATGCCTGCTTACCAACTTATTCACATCCACCAGCGCAGGTATATTCTCTGCTCCTGAGATGGTTCCTACAGAGACGAATTCTGAACCTTGCTGTCTTCCATATATGTTAACCAAATCCTCTTCCGTCACAATATGAACTTCCTGCACAATCGTCGGGTACCGCGATATCACAGGTACAAAAGGTTGCCCCAATGCTCTCGCACCTGCCGACGGAACAGTCACCCACCGGA
>JAEELG010000082.1 GCA_016288775.1 Bacteroidales bacterium
ACTGCCTTGCGCCTATAACCAAGGTTCTCAACGACAACTTCGGCGTTGTCCGTGGCCTCATGACCACCGTTCACGCTGCTACCGCAACCCAGAAGACCGTTGACGGTCCTTCCAAGAAGGATTGGCGCGGCGGACGCGGCATACTCGAGAACATCATTCCTTCCTCCACCGGTGCTGCAAAGGCAGTCGGCAAGGTTCTCCCTGAGCTCAACGGCAAGCTTACCGGCATGAGCCTCCGCGTTCCCACTTCCGACGTCAGCTTCGTCGACCTCACCGTCGAGCTCGCAAAGCCCGCCTCCTACGAGGAGATCTGCGCTGCCATGAAGGCCGCTTCCGAGGGTGAACTCAAGGGCGTTCTCGGTTACACCGCCGACGCCGTTGTCGCCACCGACTTCCGCAACGATCCTCACACCTCCATCTTCGACGAGAAGGCCGGTATCCAGCTCGATCCTACCTTCGTGAAGGTCTGCGCCTGGTACGACAATGAGTGGGGCTACAGCAACAAGGTCCTCGAGATGGCCAAGGTCATCACCAAATAAAGAATAGCAGTCAGCATTCTTTTACCCCTATAAGAATCGAAAAAATCTAATTGCGGATTTTTTCGATTCTTTGTTTTTGCGCTTGTGTTGCTGCATATTTGCGGCATGAAAAGCGTAAGACACATCTGCCTGCTGGCAGTGACAATTGCAGCTGTGGCATGCGGCCCGCAGCGTAAAATCGGTCAACTCAAGTCTGGCGAAGTACAGGCTCGCCTGTCGCTTCCGTCCGAATCCCAGTCTTCCCTTCGCGAAATCCGGTTGCCGGATACCGTCCGCGACACTTTGCAGGTCGTGGATTTCGAAGGGCACGACATGCTGATAATGAACGCCATCCGCGACGAAGACGGAGAGATGGTGGCAACCGACCGCCTGTCGGCCGCCGTAGTCACCGCCCGATTCCGCAATGTTGCCGAACGTCACGGGCGCGTCGGCCTCGAGTTCCAGGTTACCGTCCCAAAGGAAATGCAGGACAGCCGATGGCAGCTCCGCCTCGACCCCGACATGTTCATGCTCGGCGACTCTGTCCGCCTGGACCCCATTATCATTACCGGCAGGGATTACCGGAAGGCCCAGCTGCGCGGATATGAGCATTACAGGCGCTTTCTGAACTCAATCATAACGGACTCCACACGCTTCATAAACAAGGCCGCGCTCGAGATATTCATAGAACGCAACATCCCCGAGGTCTATGCCTTCCGCAACGATTCCACCTTCGTCTCCGACGAGGAATTCGAATCAGCATACGGAGTCACGGAACGGGAGGCCATCGACCATTATACATTCCTTATACTTAAGCGGTGGAACAGCCGCCGGGCTGGCCGCCGGGACATCATGTTCCACCGTTACGTCAAGTCGCCCATAGTAACCGAAGGGATACGTCTCGACACAGTCGTCACTTCCGACAACGGCGACTTCATTTACAATTACGTCCAGACCATCGACACCAGGCCGAAACTGCGCAGGGTCGACATCGTCCTTTCCGGAGACATCCGCGAGCAGGACAAGCGTATTTACGGCATTCCCCGCTCCGAGCCGCTGTCATTCTACATATCATCCATATCCGGGCTTGCCGACCGCAGCGAAAGATATCTGAAACGCATCGTGAGCCGCAAGGTGGAAGCCAACACTGCCTGTTACATCGAGTTCCCGCTCGGCAAATGGAGCGTCGATCCCGAACTCGGAAACAATCCGGAAGAAATCGGCCGGATCAAGGCCAATATCCGCGACCTCGTGCTCAACGAGACCTTTGACCTGGATTCCATCTGTGTCGAGGCATACGCGTCTCCGGAAGGCTCCGTAAAGAGCAATGAGAGCCTGTCGGCAAGACGGGCGGGAGCCGCATCCGAGTACTTTGCACTCTATGCCGACAGATTGCGCGACTCGCTGGAAATGAACAAAGGCGTGCAGTTGTCACTGGGTGATGCAGGAGCCCCGCCGGAAGACTCCCCCGCCATCTCGTTCAAGGGTCGCAGCGGCGGCGAAAACTGGCTGATGCTCGACGCACTGGTAGACGACGACTCCGAACTCAGCGACAACGCCAAACGCGAATATGACAACATAAGGGCGACATACTCGGACCCGGACATTCGAGAAAGGGCCATCTCCCGCACCTCATCGTACCGCCACCTGCGGGAAAAACTATATCCAAGGCTACGGATCGTCAAATTCAATTTCTTCCTTCACCGCAAGGGAATGGTCAAGGACACCATACACACCACGGAACTGGATACAGTGTATATGCGAGGCGTAAGCTGCCTTCGCGACCACGACTACGAGACGGCGATCAAACTGCTCCAGCCTTACAAGGATTTCAATACCGCCGTAGCCTGTGTCGCCCTTGACCGCAATTCCACTGCAATGGAGATACTGTCGGGCCTGGAAAAGACAGCCGCAGTCGATTACCTGTATGCAATACTGTACGCACGCGACGGCGACGACCGCAATGCGGTCCAGCATTATATCCATGCATGCGCCGCTGAACCCTCATACATACACCGCGGCAACCTTGACCCCGAAATAAGCGCACTTATCCGCAAATACGACCTCAGGCTTGATAATTCCTGAGGAAGTGCGTATCTTTGCGGCCGTTATGAAAGATATCCGATTCGTTACCCCCGACGAGGCAGTCAGCCACATTCCGTCCCATTGCCATATACATCTCAGCAGCGTTGCAAGCGTGCCGCACTGCCTTATAAGCGCCCTCTGCCGCAGGGCCGATGCGGGCGATGTCACCGACCTGCATTTCCATCATTTTCACACCGAAGGGCCCGCTCCATACAGCGAGCCCCGCTACGAAGGCATCTTCTTCGACCAGGGCTATTTTATCGGCCCCAACGTACGTGCCAACGTGAATGCAGGATATGCAGATTATACTCCCGTCCATCTCGGAGAAACGCCCCGACTGTACAAGAGCGGAGCGATAAAGCTGGGAGCGGCTCTGGTGAACGTATCGCTGCCTGACGCCGAAGGGCGCGTGTCGCTCGGTACATCGGTGGACTGCTCTGTGGCCGCAATCAAGTATGCCGACCTGGTCATCGGAGTCGTGAACCCCAACGTGCCCTTTGCATACGGCGACCTGATTCCCCTCGAGTCTTTCGATTACCTCGTTCAGGACGACGCTCCCCTCGTGACGGCTGCGTTTGCAGAGCCCACCCCTACAGAAATGATGATAGGCCGGAACTGTGCAGCGCTCGTAGAAGACGGCGACTGCCTGCAGATGGGCATCGGAGCCCTCCCCAACGCCCTTGCGTCACAGCTCGGCGACCACAAGAATCTCGGTCTGCATACCGAGATGTTTGCAGACGGCCTGCTGCGCCTTATCAAGAAAGGCGTCATTAACGGTTCCTGCAAGCAGATCGACACCGGCAAGGTAGTCGCATCCTTTCTTCTGGGTTCGAACGAAGTGTATTCATTCATAGACCACAATCCCGACGTGCTGATGCGCGACATCACCTATACCAACGACCCGTGGGTAATCTCACGCAACAAGAAGATGAAGGCCATCAACAGCGCCACCGAGGTCGACCTGACAGGACAGATCAGCGCCGACTCCATAGGAATGCGCATTTTCAGTGGCACCGGCGGACAGGTGGAATTCGTACGCGGCGCCTCCATGTCCGAGGGCGGCAAGAGCATAACAGCTTTCGCATCCAGGACCAACAAGGGCAAGAACAAGATCGTCAGCGCCATCAATCCGGGCGGCGGCATAGTAACGCCACGTGCAGACGCACACTGGATCGTTACGGAATACGGAGCCGTGGACCTTTACGGACGCAGCCTCCAGGAGCGCGCAAAGCTTCTCATAAGCATTGCACATCCCGACGACCGTGAAATGCTCGAGCGCGAAGCCTTTGAACGCTTCGGCCCGCATTTCCGCTTCGGGTGCTGATACAAGCTAGTAAATATAGATTCTCTGACCGATGGACAGGCGGTCGGAGCGCAGGTGGTTCCAACTCATAAGCTGCTTGACGCTCACGCGATAGCGGCGGGCGATGTGGCTCAGTGTATCGCCGCTCTTTACAACATAGCATGTCTTGGAACCGCCGCTGGCGGCTTTGCCCTCGGCAATGTCCTTGATGACCTTCTCGGACAGATACTCCGACGCCTTGTGATTGTACAGCGTATCAGGCGCGGCGTCCAAGTATGCGTCAGTCCATTTCTCCGGCAGAATCAAGGTGCATGTTCCGCCGCTGCCGGGGATGATGTCGTTGTAATACTTCGGATTCAGATACTTAATCTCTTCCAGCGGCACTCCGATGACCTCGCTGACCTGCTTGAAATGCAGATTCCGATGCACCTCGAAGGTATCTACGGCTTCAGGGACGAATATGCCCAGGGAATCGGCATTCCTGTCGCGGCTGTATGTAAAAGCGTACATCGCACCCACAAACGCGGGCATATACCCTCTGGTTTCACGTGGAAGATAAGGATAAACGGACCAGAAGTCGCGTTTTCCACCGGCCCTGCGTATGGCTTTGTTCACGTTGCCCGATCCGCAGTTATATGCGCTGATGGCCAGAGGCCAGTCGCCAAGCATGTTGTATAGATTGCGGAGATAGCGCGCCGCAGCGTCTGTAGCCTTTTCAACATCCATGCGCTCGTCAACGTATGAATCTATCCTGAGTCCATAGGACCGGGCCGTACGATACATGAACTGCCACAGGCCAAGTGCTCCGGCACGGGACATTACAGTGGGCTTGAGCATGGATTCGACTATCGCCAGATACTTCAGCTCAAGCGGCAACCCGTATTTGCGGAAACACTCTTCGAAAATGGGGAAATAATAATCGCTCAGGGCCATTGCCTGCTTCATCGTCACTCCCCTCTTTTCCGAATACGCAACCATGTAGTTCTTCACCACATCGTTGAACGGCAGTGAAAACGATGGATTCAAAGCTTCCAGGCGCTTTATCAAGACCGAATCGCTCAGCGTGGAAGTGAGGTGAAGGGTGTCGATACCGGCGACCGTCACGCTGTCCGCCACAACCTGCGCATTGAGCGGGGTTGTAAGCATGACAATGGCTATCGGCAGTATGAAAAGGCGCTTGGGCATGAGGTCAGAATCTGAATCCCACACTCATGCCGAATGCAGGCGAAGGGTTGAAAGCGAGTTGGGTATCGGGAGCGATAATCGACGGCTGGATGGTCATTGCCATATCATCTGCAATTTCGAAATCATGCATGTAAGAGAATACGTTAGCATCGATTACCTGAAGCAGATATACAGCTGCAATGGCAAGTATTGAATAGTCCCTGTAACGACGGAAAACGTCGCGGTAATAGAGCGCCTGCTCTGCAGTTATAGGACCGGAATATGCGACCTCCTTGTTGGTCGCCTCCTTGTAAATGCGGCGATAACGCTGATAGTTGATATTGTTCGTGTCGTAGAAATAATACGCGGCGCCCATGCCTCCGATATAGATGGGAATCTTCCAGAATTCTCCGTTGTACGCCTGCCCTGCACCAGGGCAAAGAATGGATAGCAATGTGGCACGGCCGGGAAGCGGATACACATCGGACTTATAGCTCAGCACTCCGTCCAGATGCGTGGCCCAGTAAGCAACTCCTGCGCCGATAAAACAGTATTTCGCGACGTCGTGATTGCCCACGCTGTTGAAATAGATGCCTGCACCCAGGGATCCGAAGATGCCGGTGTAGACAATCGGGAGCTTCCACGCCTGCCGGTTGTATATCTGCTCACCGCCTATCAGGAGTGCAGATCCGGCCGCAAGGGTGCCGATCTTGATCTCCCTCTCGTGTTTAAGGCCTTCGAAGTACTCCTTGAACGAGAAAAGCACGTCGGTCGAATCCTTCGACGACGTGGAATCATCGGTGTACTGCTGCTGGAAAGCGTCTGAACGGAACTGCGCGAATGCGCTGGACGCCGACAGCAAGGCAATGAGGAGTACCGCGATGCGCTTCATCACATCTCCGCTTTATCCAGGGCTTCCAGGAACCTGGCTACTTCATCGTCGGACGAGAAGCGTACGGTCATGGAGCCCTTGCCGGAAGCGGTCCTCCGCACCGATATGTCGCGGCTGAAATAGCGTCCCATCCGCGAAAGCAGGCGGTTGTAATCATCCGGAAGAGGAAGGGGCTCCTGTCTGGAAGGAATATCGGGAATCTCACCTGTCTTGGATTTGCGGACCATATCCTCAAGTTCGCGCACTGACAGGCCGCGTGTGATTACGAGGTCGCAGAGCCTTTCCTGCAATTCTGCGTCTTCCAAGGACAGCAGGGCCTTGGCATGGCCGGAGGAAACCAGGCCGACCTTCAGGTCGTGCTGCACCTTGACAGGAAGCTTGAGCAGGCGCAGGGTATTTGCAACCGTCGCCCTTTTCTTGCCCACTCTCTCAGCCATCTGCTCCTGTGTGAGGGAACATTCGTCAATCAGGCGCTGGAAACTCATGGCCACTTCCACCGGATCGAGATCCTCGCGCTGGATGTTCTCTACGATGGCCATTTCCAGCATGCCCTGGTCGTTGGTGTCGCGGACATAGGCGGGAATCATGGTCATTCCGGCCATGCGGCACGCCCTGTACCGTCTTTCGCCGCTGATTATCTGATACATTCCGGAGCCCAGCCGCCGCACGGTAACGGGCTGTATGAGCCCGAGGGTCCTGATGGACGCCGCCAGCTCCTCAAGGGACTCACGGTCAAAGGTCATTCGCGGCTGGAAGGGATTCGCTTCCACCATATCCACGGGGATGCGCAGTATATCGGCCTCGGAAGCAGGACGGGAACCCGCTATTTCCTTGTTGATGTATCCTACGGGCTTACGCAGCGCGTCTGCGGCGGGAACGGAACCCATAAGGGCACCTAGCCCCTTGCCAAGTCCTCTTGTCTTTGTGCTCATTGTTCAATACGTTTTTCACCGTTGCGCTCGAGCACTTCGGACGCAAGGTTGAGATAGTTGGATGAGCCCGTGCAGGAAATCTCGTACAGCAGGATGGGCTTGCCATGCGAAGGGGCCTCGCTGAGGCGTATGTTACGCTGTATGACCGTCTTGAAAACGAGATCGCGGAAATGCTCACGCAGCTCGGCCAGGACCTGCTGATGGACTTTGGTGCGGCCGTCGAACATGGTCACGACAAAGCCTTCGATGGTCAGGGAAGGATTCAGTCCGTTCTGGACTATCCTTATTGTCTGAAGCAGCTTGCCAAGGCCCTCGAGAGCGAAGAATTCGGGCTGTACGGGAATGATAACGGAGTCGGCGGCAGTCAGGGTGTTGACCGTGATGAGGCCGAGCGATGGCGAACAGTCGATGATGATGAAATCGTAGTTGTCGCGAATCGGGGCGATAGCTTTCTTGAGAACGGACTCGCGCTCCTCTTCGTTGATCATCTCGATTTCAACGCCGACAAGATTGATGTGCGACGGGATCATGTGCAGGCCCGCCATTTCGGTTTGTATCAAAGCGTCCTCGACGGAGATTGAACCCTCCATCAGTTCGTAGAGGCTGCGGTGGCGGTCGTCGTCGGGCGAAAAATTCAGTCCGGATGTGGTATTTGCCTGCGGATCGGCGTCGATAATGAGAACCTTCTTTTCGAGAGCCGCAAGCGACGCAGCAAGGTTGATGGCAGTCGTTGTCTTGCCGACTCCTCCCTTCTGGTTTGCAATAGCTATCACTTTACCCATAACATACAAAGGTACGAAATAATTCTCAGTTTTCACAAAATGGCGCAAAAACTGTGCCGTCAGATGTTCAGGCGATACTGAAGCTTCACTTCATATTTCGGCTGCTTTTCTGCTGACATCCAGGGATATTCGAGCATTGATGCGCGCATATAAACAGCATGTCTGCGGTTGATTTTCCAGCTTCCTGTAAAAGACAGCGACCACCCCCTTCCGTAGTATGCCGGCACGTTGAAATTGCCCGGTGCGTCGCGTTCGTAAACATAGATCCGGTCAGCCCAGTTGTCAATGCAGAACAGTGTCCAGCGCATCCAGCCGCGGAGCTTGTCGGACTCATGTCCGGCCTCTGCATTCACCAGCCACGCGATGCTTTCTCCCCGAGCCACATCCAGCCTTGTATTGAGCACCCACGGTCCGAATGAGGACCGAAGCTCTCCCCTGCCGTCCAGCCGCCAGCCACCATGACACTTCGCGGCCATTCGCAGGCATGGTTTAATCAGTAACTTCCCGGAATGGATCTCCGGAGTGTATTTCACATATGAGCGGAAAACGCCTTTGTACCATGCGACAAGCCCTTCGAACGGCCCGAGAACTGCGCCCGCACCTGCTTCCGGGCGGCCTTCAACCCAACGGAACAGGGCGCTCAATTTGTTGCCGTATGACGGAATCCAAACCATCCCGAGCGCAGCGGCCGGCCCCTGGTTCCATGCAGCCTCGCCGAAGATTCCCCCGCCTTTCATGTTTATCTTGAAATCCGCGGACGCTTTGTCGGGAGCAAGGGTAACGCCGGCGGTAAAACTCTTGCCGGTGTAGGACACGAACCCCATAGGGGCCAACTCCATAATCGAAAATGCACCCCCGGCGTTCCATCGGCCGAAGCAGAAGTCCGCAGCAGCCCCGCAGTGACCTGGAGAGAACGACCCGGTAGGAGCTAACCCCGTGCCGTTGCGCCTCATCGACGACACTCCGGAAAAGGGAGACATCCCGAACCCGCTCCAGAATGCCAGGCCCTGTCCGAAACGGGCGTTGAAGTGCCCCAGGACGACCTTCCCTATATGCCGCCGCCCATAGTAAGCGGCGCTCAGCGTTCCGATGTTCAGTGCCGGTGAACTGTATGTAGTTCGGGTTGACCAGTTGAATTCCGCCCGCTCGCCAAGGCTTGCCTTGTACTTCAAACCGGCTGCCGCCGCAGTTCCGTCGTTCTCTCTGGCAGAAGCCTTTAGGACAAGGTCCTGATGCATATGCAGCGGGTGCACTGCTCCGGGGGCATCCCTGCTCCCTATCCTGGTAAAAAGCCGCAACGCCTCGGCGTATTCATGGGAAAAACCGTCGACAAGTGACAGCTCTTCGTACGACAGGATATCTCCCGAACGCTTGCGCCAGTCGAGCAGCGATGCGGCCTGGAACGGTGTCATCAGGCCGCTTGAAATCAACCGGCTGCGCCCTGCGGCATTCAGGTCAAGGGGGTGGCGCTCAAGCGCTCGGAAATGTTCAACGGTGTTTTCATCCAGTTCCTCAAGGCAGGATGCGCCTGTAAGCACCAGAACTGACGACTCGAAATCCGGAAAAGAAGAAACGGCCAGGACGGCCGCGAAAAACAATGCGATCGTTTTCATAGTTCAAGTATTTGCGTAGCAATATACGAATAAATTGGTTATATTTGCAGAATATGCGAAAGAAATCTGTGCAGACTTTCACCCTCGGCGGTGCGTTATTCCTTAACATGCTTGCGCAGGGCTATGCCCGGCTCAACAGGAACCGCAAGGCCGTCAATGAGTTGAACGTTTTTCCCATCCCGGACGGGGATACCGGAGACAATATGTGCCTCACTCTGTCGGCAGGTTATTCCAAGGCCGCCGCTCTCGAAGGAGCTTCTTTGGGAGAACTTGCAGACGCTGTGTCCTCCGGTATGCTTATGGGCGCAAGGGGGAATTCCGGGGTCATTCTTTCCCGCATCTTCGCCGGCCTTGCCAAAGGTCTTTCCAAGAAAAAGGAGACCAATACTGCCGGCTTTGCCAACGCGATGAAGTCTGCAGTGGACGAGGCGTATGCTTCGGTTTCCAATCCCGTGGAGGGAACCATCCTCACAGTAGTCCGCGAAGGCACGGATGCTGCCAGGGCCAAGTCAGGAGAGTCGCTGGAGAATTACGTCGCAGCCCTGCTTCATGGCATGGAGGAATCCCTTGAAGCCACCCCGGACAAACTGGCAGTCCTCAAGGAAGCGGGCGTTGTCGACAGCGGCGGCGCAGGCCTCCTTCACATTTTTTATGGATTTCAGGATGCCCTTCTCGGCATCATTGACAATACCACCGCCGATATTGAGACCGGGCAGGCGTCCAGCATCGACCTTTCCGCCTTCGACGAGAATACCGAACTCGAGTTCGGATACTGTACGGAGTTCCTGCTGCGACTTCAGAGTTCGAAAGTCGACCTTGCCACATTCGATGAGAAGGTAATTGAGCGCTACCTGCAAGGAGCGGGCGACTCCGTGGTTTTCTTCCGCGAGGGTTCCATCATCAAGGTGCACGTACACAGTAAGACTCCCGGCGACATTCTCAGTCACTGCCAGCGCTGGGGAGAGTTCCTGACGCTCAAAATCGAGAATATGACTCTCCAGCATCACAATTCCGCGTTCGCCGAGCAGCACAAGCCTGTGAAGCGCAAGGAGTTCGGCAGCGTCACCGTGGCTTCCGGAGAGGGGCTGAAACGTATTTTCGGAGAGCTCGGCGCCGACTATGTGGTTGAAGGAGGGCAAACCATGAACCCCTCTGTGGCCGACTTCGTAACCGCCTTCGACAGCGTCAGGGCGCGGCACATTTTCGTTTTCCCCAACAACTCGAATATAGTGATGACGGCGCGTCAGGCGGCCGAAGTGTATTCCGACGCCCGGATTCATGTCATACCTACCAAGAACACCGGGGCCGGCTATGTTGCCCTTGCCTCCATGGACACCACTTCAGGGAATGCCGACGAGATAGAAGGCAGCCTTGTCGGTATCGCCGCCAATGTAGTCTGCGGAATGGTCTCATCGGCCATCCGCGACACCGTTTCCGGTAATCTGGAGGTTCACAAGGGCGATTTCATCGGATTCCGCGACGACGACATACTCTCCGACGGCGACAGTCCCGAAGCGGCGGCCTCAGCCCTGTGCGATACACTCCGTGCCGGCGAACACGATGTGGTCCTGGTATTCACCGGAGCCGATTGTGACCCCGAGCGCTCAGAAGAGCTGGACGAGAGCCTTTGCGCCCGATTCCCTGCTACAGAATTCATATTCAACAACGGCGGTCAAGCCGTATTCGATTACATAATTGTACTATGCTGACACTTTTCACCGACACCGATTGCGACATTACTCCCGCACTTGCCCAGGAGTATGGCTACAAGTTCATCCCCATGCCCTACGCAGTGGACGGCACGCTCGTCACTCCATACGTAGACTGGCAGGAGTTTGACTCCAAGTCTTTCTATGACATGCTCAGGGCCGGCACCATTCCTACCACAAGCGCCATCAGCGAAGCTGTGTACATCCATTATTTCGAGCCCGAATTTGCGGCCGGCAACGACGTGCTGTACGTGCACTTCTCATCCGGCACCTCGAATACCTTCGAGAACATGAACAAAGCCGTCAAGACGCTGAAAATCAAGTATCCCGAGCGCCGTTTCTGGGCTGTAGACACTCTCGGCATCTCCGCTCTGTCACTGAACATAGTCATGGAAATCGGAGATCTGGCCAAGGCTGGGAAAACGCCTGAAGAAATCCTTGCATGGGCCAAGACCGAAGTCCCCAAATTCCCCATGTACTTCTTCGCCGACGACCTCAAGTTCTTCCGCCGCAGCGGTCGTGTAAGCGGCCTGGCCGCAACCATGGGCTCTTTCATCGGCATACGCCCCATAATCTACTTGAACGACGAAGGCAAGATGGTTTCCATCGGCAAGGAGACGGGCCGCGCCAAGGCAATTGACAGGCTCATCGCATACATGGACGAGCTCGGAGAGGACCTCAAGGACCACCGCGTGGTCATCGGCCACAGCGACATACCCGAGATCGCAGCCCTTGTCACCACCAAGCTGCATGACAAATTCGGCGAAGACCTCCGTATAGTCACCACCGTAGTCAATCCCACCATCGGAAGCCATTGCGGCCCCAACGGACTCGGCATCTGCTTCCATGCAAAACACAGATAACCGATGGTCGAAGTAAAAGAAGTCCGTACCCGCAGGGAGCGCAGGCTGTTCGTTGAGTTCCCCTTGCAGCTGTACAAGGGCGTTCCGTATTTCTGCCCGCCCCTGTACGGTGACGAGATGGCCGTTTTCGGCAGCAAGAACATCTACAACGATACCTGCGACACTGTTTACTATCTGGCGTGGCGTGACGGCAAGGTTGTGGGGCGCATAAGCGGCATAATCCAGAGAGCCGCAAACGAGAAGAACGGCGAGAAGCGCGTCCGTTTCGGCCGCTTCGATTCCGTCGACGACCAGGAGGTCGCGGAGGCCCTGTTCAAAGCCGTCGAGACCTGGGCCGTTGCCAAGGGGATGGATACCGCGCACGGTCCCCTCGGCTTCTCCGACCTTGAGCGCGAAGGCCTTCTCATTGAGGGTTTCGACCAGCACTCGACCTTTGAGGAACAGTACAACGCGCCTTATTACCAGAAACTTATCGAGGCCTGTGGCTATACCAAGGAAGTTGACTGGACAGAGAGCCAGCTGCGTGTTCCCGCCGACTACGACGGCGACATAGAGAAGCTGGGCGAGTTCGTAATGAAGCGCTACAAGCTGCACCTCGGGCCGGCAAAAAACGTGAATGATTTCATAAACAAGTATGCCGACGGCCTTTTCGATCTCATCGACAAATCTTACGACCACCTTTACGGCACAGTACCCTTCACCGACAAGATGAAGAAACAGATGATAGCGGGATTCCGCTTCATCGTCGACCTTCGGTTCGTGGCCGTGGTTCTTGACGAGCACGACAAGATGGTTGCTTTCGGCATCTGCTTCCCGAGCATCGTCGACGCCGCACGCACTGCCGGCGGACGCATCACTCCCCTTATGCTTCTCCGATTCCTGAAGGCGAAGCGTAAGCCGAGCAAAATCGAACTGGGGCTGGTGGGCGTCGATCCCGCATACCTGAACAAGGGAATCAGTGCTGTATTTGCCGGCGCAATCATGAAGATGCTCCGCGAAGACGGTATCGAATACGCCGACACCAATCTGAACCTGGAAGACAATTACGATATCCTGAACCTCTGGAAGCACTTCGACAGAACCGTTAACAAGAGGCGTCGCGCCTTTGTAAAGAAACTTGTATGATAAAGATCCTGGTTGACTGCTTCGGAGGCGACCACAGCCCCGAGGCCAACATTGACGGTGCACTTGCTGCGCTTGCCGCAATTCCCGACCTGCACCTCATCCTCAGCGGAGACGAGCAGGTCATCCGGGCAAAGCTTTCAGGCCGCAGCTACGACGAATCACGCATCGAGATTCTTCATGCTCCCCAGATCATTGGCTGCGACGAGCGCCCCACCGACGTTATCCGCCTCAAGCGCGAGAGTTCGATGATCAAGGCCGTGCGCACGCTGCGCGACGACGATTCCGTGGCAGCGATGGTCAGCACCGGCTCCACCGGAGCTCTTGTCGCCGCCGCCCTTACCCGCATCGGCAGGCTACGCGGCGTCATCCGCCCGGCCTTCTGCCCCATTCTGCCGACGATGAACGGTGGACTTGTGGGTCTGTGCGACAGCGGCGCGAATGTGGAAGTCACGCCCGAGCATCTTCGGCAGTTCGCCATCATGGCTTCGCTCTATATGGAGAATGTCTACGGCATCATCAAACCCCGCGTTGCATTGCTGAACGTCGGGAAAGAAGCGGAGAAAGGCGATGAATTAAGGCAAACCGCTTACAGGCTTTTAAGTGAAACCGACGAGATCGACTTCGTCGGCAACATGGAAAGCAGAGACTTCCTGAGCGGTAACTACGATGTGGTGGTGGCCGACGGATTCTCCGGCAACGTGCTGGTAAAGACAACCGAAGGCACTGCTCTGGAACTACTGAAGAAACTCAAGAAAGACATCTATTCCCGCACGATTTACAAGATCGGCGCTGCACTCATGAGCAAGATGTTCCGCGACGAGAAGGAGTTCATGAATTACCAGAATTACGGCGGCAGCGTGCTTCTGGGCACCTCCAAAGTGGTTGTCAAAGGACACGGCAGCAGCAAGGCCTCGGCCGTTGCAAAATGCATTGAGCAGGCCTACAGGATGCAGACCTCCGACCTGAACGCCAAGATGGAAGAAATCATCTGCAAATACGAACACTACGAAGACTGATTATGTTTGAAGAAGTAAAAAAGATTCTGGCAAAGCAGCTCAGGCGCGATTCTGAGACCATCACCATGAATTCCGACATCAAGAAGGACCTGGGCGCCGATTCGCTCGACATCCTTCAACTGCTGATGCGTGTAGAAGACGATTACGGCATCGTGATTCCCGACCAGGAGCTGGCCGGGTTCAAGACCGTTGCCGACGTGGTGGCATTCCTTGACAAACAAGCAAAACAATAGTTCCAATGGACAAGATTACCCTTCACGACAAGACCTTCCGCAAATTCATCTTCAATTCCCGTATCAAGGAGGCTATTGACGAGGTTGCGGACGCAATCAACCGCGATTTCGAGGGATGCGACGACGTCCCGGTGGTTATCTGCACCCTTAACGGTGCACTCCCCTTCACCGGAGAGCTTTTCATGCGCCTGAAATTCAACTGCGAACTCGGCAGCGTAAAGCTCAGCTCGTACCGCGGCACCGAATCGACCGGCACCGTCCTTACCATCCAGGGGCTTTCCGAGGATGTGAAGGGCAAGAGAGTCATAGCCTGCGAAGACATCGTCGACACCGGCAATACCATCCTGGCTCTTAAGGAATTGCTGCTTGCGAACGGTGCCACTGAAGTCCGCATCTGCACCATGCTCCTCAAGCCCGACGTTTACGACAAGGACGTCAAGCTCGACTATGTGGGCATGGAGATACCGAACGATTTCATCGTGGGATTCGGGCTCGATTACGACGGCCTGGGCCGTAATTATAAGGACATTTACGTATTGGACAAATGAAATACTACATTCTTTTCGGCCCCCCGGGGGCCGGCAAGGGCACCCACGCAGGCGCAATAGCGCAGAAGTACAACCTCAAGCACCTCTCCACCGGCGAGCTGCTGCGTGCCGAGATTGCGGCAGGTACAGAACTCGGCAACAAGGCCAAGGATCTCATCGCAGCCGGCAGCCTCGTTCCCGACGAGGTCGTTGAAGGCATGATAGAGAACGCCTTCGAAACCATCAAAGGCGTTGACGGATTCCTTCTGGACGGATTCCCCCGCACTCTTCCGCAGGCCGAGGCGTTGGACGCAATTCTTGCCAAGCGCGGCGAGAAGGTGAACGGAGTGATTTCCATAATGATTCCCGACTCTCTGGTTTATGAGCGGATCGCGGGCAGGGCCAAGATCGAAGGACGTGCCGATGACGCTTCTCCCGAAGTGATTGCGCACCGGATCCAGACCTACCATAACCAGACCGAACCCCTCAAGGAGTATTACCGGGCAGCCGGCAACTATTATGAGGTTGCCGGATATCCCGGAACGATAGAAGAGAACCGCAACCGCGTTCTGGCTCTGGTAGAGACCATCTGCTAATCGTTATGGCCCGCGTCAAGGAGGACATAGCGGCAATTAGCCGTGCGCTTATAGATGATGCCCGCAACGGCGTCTTCAAGCCCGTCTATATCCTCATGGGCGACGAACCATATTATCCCGACCTCGTCTGCCAGGCCATCATTGACAACTGCGTGGACGAGTTCGGGAAAGATTTCAACGAAACCATCTGCTATGGAGCGGACGTGACTGCCGAGCAGGTGGTTACCGCTGCGCGCCGATTCCCCATGATGGCTGACCGCCAGCTGGTCGTTGTGAAGGAAGCGCAGATGATGAAGACCCTGGAGGACATCGCGGTGTACTGCAACGAACCGTTGGACTCAACCGTTCTGGTTCTGCTTCTGCACAAGGCCACTGTTGACAAACGCAAGGCCCTGTACAAGAGCGTGCAGAAGATTGGCGTGGTGCTCGACAGTCCCGCGCTGCGCGATTATGAAGTGCCGGCGTGGATATCCTCGTACTACCGCGAGCGCGGCCTGCAGATCGATCCGGAAGCCGCTTCGCTGCTGGCGGAGTCGGTCGGAACCGACCTTTCCACCATCGCCCTGGAAACCGACAAACTGCTGAAAAATCTTCCCGAAGGCTCTAAGTCTGTATCTGTAGCAGATATTGAGAAGAACGTCGGTATCTCCCGCCAGTTCAGTATTTTCGAACTGACAAAAGAATTGTCGTATAAGCATGCATCCAAGGCATTGACCATAGCCGCCCACCTCGGCAATGCGGCACGCTTCGCGATGCCCCAGGCCGTCAGCGCCCTGTACATGCATTTCTACCGTATCTTGAAGTACGGCGCCCTGCTGGCACGGGGCGGCGCGCCGACTCCGGACGAAAAAGCCTCGGCGCTTGCCGGCGTCAACCCCTATTTCTACAAGGAATACGATACCGCTGTCCGCAACTATCCCCTGCCCAAAGCCATGGCCGTCATCTCGCTGCTATGCGAATACGACTACCTCGGCAAAGGCGGCGACGGCGGCGCTGCCACCCCCGGCGAATTGATGGTGGAACTCACCGCCAAGATCCTCAATTGCTGAGAAGTCTAAAAAGCCCAGCCAACGTTGACATTGAGTGTGGTGAACATCTCCGACAGTAGCGGGACACTGTAATCAACCGATATGCGAAAGTGCCGGAACAGCTCAAGGCCTGCTCTGAGATCCGTATAGATAAAGAAGTGTCCGGCGAACAAATCATCAAGTGTAGCGTTATGCATTCCGAATCCGGGGCCAAGCCCTATGCCGATATATGGGTTGACGGTTTTCCCGGAAAACAGATTGAAGTCCGCCACTGCAAGAATGTCTCCAGAGATGGAGAATCCTTCGGAATGGGACTTCTTGCTTTGATAATCGTAAAACCCAATAGGGCCTGCTTTAGCATCAAGATGCGCGGCAAAGTCAAAAAACTTGCCCAGCACCCAGCGATACTCACCGTAAGCGCCGTACTTGTAAAGCATGTTGGGAATATCGTCCGCAGCCGCAAGATTCTCACGTGGTGCGAAATTGACACCTACTTCCAATTTATTCTGTGCCAAAGCCTTGCCGACGGGGAGGATGGCAAGGATTGACAAAACTGCAATTACTATTGTCTTTTTCATAGGATTGATTATTTGCCGAATGTATAGCGGAAACCGCTGGTTAATGAGAATACGACCGAGTGCTCCGTTCGGTATGTCTGGAGGGGATTAGTGAATGAAGGATTGGTCCAACTTATCTCCGGCTCAAAGTACAAGCCAAGATTCTTTGTAAACTTCAACTGAATGCCGGAAGCACCGAGTACCGTAAAACCGAATCCGTCTTTAGGAATGCTTATCCCATTCTGGGTGGCTGCGATACAGTACGAGCCTTCGAGGCCAGCGCCAACATAAACATCAAGCCAATTGTTGGAGGCGATAGTCCAGTCAAGACGAGCTGGAAGACTCAGGTAATAAACCTGCTGTATTTTCCCCCCGGAAAGCGAATACTCAAGCTTAGAAGTGTACTGGGAGTATTCCAGTCCAGTGGTTATGTTCAATCCCTGGGATATGGGGACTCTGGCCGATAGACCAAATTTAAAAGGTAAATAATGGTCCGCTCTCACGCATACATCGCGATCGTCTATCCTCTCATAACCGTGATCCTTTGTAAACAAGAGATTATTGCAGGCAGTTAATCCAATAAGAAGCCCGCTTCCACCTACGATTCCTGCTGCAGGGGCGACTTTAATCTCGATTGATTTGGAATCGGGAGCGTTAGGAATAAATGGAGACGCGGACGTGGGCTCCGATGTAATGTCGACTTGCTGATTCAAACTGTCGTTATTAAGTTCAGTGACATCCTGGGGCGAGTCCACTTTATCCGTGCCGCCGTCATTATAAGTATCGTATTCCTTCAAATGGCCCTCCGGCTCATTCATGTCAGTATCAACGATCTCCCGGTGATTGTGGGGAAGAGGGTCAATAGGTTTCGGAACAATCGCTTGCGCCAGAAGATCGGTTGCCGGGGCAGGTTCCGATACTTCAGTGGAATCATACGCAACCACGACAGGAGCATAGGGCTGTTCAATAATCTGGACGGCATCGTCAGAAACGACAGAGTGACGGAGGAAGATGATAGCCGAAATGACAGCTGCAACAGATGCAAATACCCACAGGATCGGGACACGCTTCCGTTCTGAGCCGCTTATTACAGCGCTTTTGCGGGCGTGGAACTTAGCAAGGCTTCCTTGCGGAAGGATGCTTTCGTATCCTTCCAGCCTATCCTTGACTATGTCTTCCCATTTCTTCATTGTTCCGCTTCCTTCAAATAATCTTGTATATCTGCTTTCAGTTGTTTTCTTGCTTTGGCCAGCACTCCGGCCGAACCCTTTTCACTTATGCCGAGCATCTTTCCAATTTCTTTATGAGAATAGCCGTCAATGCAGTAAAGATTAAAGACGGTTCTTCTCAAAGTGGGTAACCGGGCAATCCACTCCAGCAATTTCTCCTGAGGTATCTCTTCTATCAATTCTCCAGTTGGCTCGGGGATATTGTCAAATCCACCGAAGTCCAGGGAAACCATTCGCCAGCGTTGCCGTTTGATATGGTTGAGCGCCTTGTTGATGGCTATCCGGCTAACCCAACTATACAAGGAGCCTTTTCCTCTGTATTTAAATGCTTGTATCTTGTCAATGGCTTGAATCAGGGTCTCTTGCATCAAATCCTCCGCTTCGTTGTTCTCCCCGGTATACCGCCGGCAGAGTGTATACACCCTTGCTGCATACCTTTTATACAGCTCATCCTCTGCCATCCTGTCGCCATTGCAACAGAATCCGGCCAGCTCTTGCTCGTCGATCTCCGTATACACTCAGGGCTTCATTAACTCATATAAATATACATACTTTTCATTTCTATCAAATAAACACACAGATTCTCGAAATACGTCTCAAGTGTTGTTGCATTCTGCGATGTATTATTTCCGGATCATCTGGCTGCACATTTGATCCTAAATAGGTTGAAAAGCACATATTCGGGATCAATGAGATATGCCAGTGATCCCTCTATCTCCCCAGGGGACGGGGGATTGGAGGACAAGCCGGCCTTGGCCGGCGCTCCGGAGCGAAGCGACTAAGCCACCGCCCCGAGGGCGGGGATTTGGGGGTGGGGTAACGTGTCGCGTTTCGGAGGCGCGAAGCGCCGACAGAAGGGGGACGGCGCAAGCCGTGCGGGGGAATCCTTTCCCCCGTCCCCTGGGGGTGCAGGGGGATTGGAGGACAAGCCGGCCTAAGGCCGGCGCTCCACGAAAAAAGCTCAGCATCGGCTGAGCTTTTTTCGTGGAGCTGGCGGGAGTCGAACCCGCGTCCAAACAAAGCGCCAAAAGGCTTTCTACACGCTTATTCTTCCTTTGATTGTCGGCGGCTGTACGAGGGAAGACGCCCTTAGCAGCAGCTTATCCTCTGAATCTTAGCGGAACGTAGAGGCGTCGGTTCCGCGCATCCGCTTTGAATGATACCCCTTGGTCCGGACATAAGCGGCTTAAAGCCGGAGGG
>JAEELG010000083.1 GCA_016288775.1 Bacteroidales bacterium
ATCAGTGGTTTACGAAACACAGCGACAAAGATAGGCGGTCCTTTTGAGACCGCCAAACGGAATTTGTTAAAAGATGTTAAAGGATTCGAAAAAGTGCGTGCATGATAGTGTAGTTCACATAGGTAGTGCAGGTAGTAAAGGTAGTACAGGGACAAAGTGAAGTACATCGCAGAGGGACATTGAGATTCGGAGGGTTATGCTTAAATTTGCAGGCGTAACCCCAAGATATCATCAAGATGAAAGGCAAGAATACGTTTACGGCCAAGGAGATTTCTGACCTCAAGCAGCTCATCCGGATGCGGGTGAATGCTGATAAAGATGACCAAAAGAAGATCCGGCGCATTATTCGTAGCATTGGCTTTTATGGCAGTGACTATGGCATCGTGGATTGTCAGGTATCGGATCTGGAGGGATTGATTCGTTCTGGTATGATAAAGGTGGTTGGTGGAAAGCCGGTATCGGCCAATTCACCATCGGCAACTACCCGCCCTGCTGTGACTCCGAAGGTGAGAAAGCCGGAAACCACCGTTCCGAAAGCGGTGAAGGGAGTGGCTGCTGCTGAGAAAAACCTGCTGCAGGGAGACTTCATTTCCGTAGGCGCCCTGTCTGGAGACATGGTCCCTGAGGTGCCGGGCCTGTATTGCATCAAACTGCGTAAAGGAGTCCGCTTGCCGGCAAAGTATGGCAAGGTCAGAGAGGATGGGGTTATCTATATTGGCCAGGCATCTACTTCATTGAATCAGCGCTTCTGGAAACAGGAATTGAATCACCATGGGGCGGCCACCTTCTTCCGGAGTATCGGCGCTATGCTTGGCTATCTTCCTCCGAAGGGCTCGCTGGCCGGGAAGAGTACCAGGAACTACAAGTTCAGCCCGGAGGATACAGAGGCCATCCGGAATTGGATGCGCCAGTCACTTCTGGTGAACTGCATCGTGGTGGAGCCTTCGGCCATTGATGACATTGAGGATGCCCTCATCCGAAAGTACTGTCCGCTTGTGAATATTGCCAAGAATCCGGCCGCCAGTGCCGAACTGAGTGCCGCCAGAGATAAATGTGTAGCGTATGCCAAAAGTGAATAACATCCCCCAAGAGAAGCCCTGGTACCGGAGATCCAGCAGTTGGGCCTGGATTGTTACCGGAGTGCTTGTACTTGCCGTCATTGTCACACAGATTATGGCCGATAAGGCTGAAGAAAGAGCAAAGGCCAATCGGCCTAAACCTCGCTCCTACGAGGAAGTCTTCACTCCGGAGGAGGCAAAGAGGATGGGTATCGGCGGACGCATCGATGGCCCTGGTGACTGGAAGCCCGACCCCAACGCAGCTAAGAATTTTCGTGAATTCATCGAGAAGGGCGGCAATGCAGATCCTGCCGGTGATGCCATTCAAGATGGCGACTACCACGACCTGTTGGACCAGAATGGAGGTCCGGAAGGGTTCTAATCTTAAGACTTATAGGTATTTCGGCATATTTAAAAACCAACAAATCTCTCACTTCCTTCAAATGAGGGAAATGAGGGATATGGGGGGGGAAATGAGGGCGCTTGCTATGCAGCAGTTGACAAGTATCGGCAGATGCCGTCGACGTGCAGATTGACGATAGCTTGCTGCCCGTCTGCGGAAAGAAGGAACTCATAGTCGCGGCGAGAATCCATGAAGAAGTTCTCCACAAGGACTGCAGGCGGGAGCGAGTGGCGGAGGATGTAGAAGTCGGCCTCCAGATCCGGATCGCCGTCGGTGTAGTCGGTGCGAAGGCGCTGGTCTGGCAGATGGAACTTTGCGGCTTCATACAGGCTCGTGGCCAGGGCATCGGCACGGGTGTCGCCCCGCGTAGTGTATGCGCACCAGCCGGTGGCATCGTACCACAACGGTCGCCCCTGCCGGCGGCGTTGACGTGGATGGAGATGAGGATGACGTTGCGGGGGCCGAGGGCCTGACAGATGGCGTTTACGCGGCGGCAGCGTTCGGAGAGGGAGATGTCCTCCTGTTCCGGTACGAGGAGTTGGGCATCGTGGCCGAGCGCCTGCAGGCGGGCCACCACGGCCGCCGCGATTTCACGGGTGTACTGGTATTCGCGAAAGCGTCCGTCGGGACTGCGTTTGCCGGGCGTGTTACGGCCATGACCGGGATCGATGAGGATTTTCATAGGGGCGGAAAAGTTTGTTTAAGTTCGGTTGGATATAGGTGGGTTTAGGGGTTGTTTTCTCACTTCGGATCGAATGTCGGCCGGGAGAAATAATGATGTTGTGGTTAGGCCAGGCTATCAGTTCTCCTATGAGACGACTGAAAGTGGACTGTAAGGTGGACTGAAAAGGAGACAAATCCGAAGTCTGCGTAGCTCAGTCTATTTGCGTCGGTGAGTCATCCTTTTTTCTTTAATACATGGTGCTCGTTTCCAATTTGCGCTTCCGAGCTGTATCTTAGCTTTCTTCGGGCGCAAAAAAGCCGCAATTTGCTCCGGCAACGATGATTTTGAAGCTCGTGGGAGCAAAAACAATGACTTTTGCTCCGGCTTCTTTATTTGCAATGTCGTTATATTAGTCGAATTTTCTGCGTAGATTTCTGCGTAAATGGCTTAGACGTCGCGAAGCGTAAGCCTGCTTCTGCAGGCCGCGGCAAAGCCGCGAGGGGTCTGGGGATGTGCCCCAGACAACAAAGGAGGCCCGTTTACGGGCCGACGACTCCGCCCATCTCGCAAACGAAAAACGGGTCCTAACGGGCCCGTTTTTCGTGGAGATGGGCGGAGTCGAACCGCCGTCCGAATAAAGCGCCAGATGGCTTTCTA
>JAEELG010000084.1 GCA_016288775.1 Bacteroidales bacterium
GAAGGCGACGACGTGCTTCGCGACAACCGGGGCCTGCTGTGGAACGGGAATGCACTGGTGTCGGCATATACCGAGAAGGACCAGGTGACGGTGATTGCCAACGGGCAGAACGTCAATGACTCCAATGCGGTTGTTGTAATGATGGATGAGGATGGAGAGCAAATGTCCGTGAATCAGGGCCTTTCTACGGCGGGACAACTGGGTGTAAACGCCAACACATCGCGCATCAAAGACGTGGAGACCACAGTGAGCGTCAATTACAAGTACACGGATACCGATTCCGGTACCCGGGCCGACAGGACCACATACCAGGACGACGGGAACCTTTTGTCCACGACTGAAAATGGTGGAAAGTCATACGCCAATGGCTTTAACGCCAATTTGGAACTCCAGAAGGAAAAAGGCAAGGTATGGTTTCATATTAGGCCCAGGTTCCAGTATAACAGGACTGATGCGCTGAATAGCAGCACCTTGGAGACTTGCCGGGAAGGTACTTTTCTGAACAAATCCGACAACACTTCGCACAGTCTGTCATCGTACAGGTATGTCTCCTTTGACTCTGATGTGACGTTCCGGGAACTCTGGGGCAAGGAAAAACGGACTATCCGTCTGGGACTTGACCTTACGTGCAGCGGGGACAAGGGAGAAAGCAGCGAAACGTCCATCCTCACCACATCTGCCGGCAAGGACGATTGGACCATGAATTATGATTCCAACAGCAGCAACTATTGGATCAACGGCGAGCTACGGTATACTGAACCTATTGGCAACAAATGGACTATTTCTACGTACGGAGACTTTACCTGGCAGCGCCGGAATAATACCCGAGATGCCTTTGATGTTTCCGGGAAGAACGATTATTACTCCTCTATCAGCAATTCCAAGTCTATGGCGCAGGAATACAGCCTTACCGCACAATACAAGTTCGGGGAAGACAGTTGGCTGACAGTGGGTGGCCAGCTTTCTGGCGTTCTCAATGAAACGTACTCCAAGAGCTATGGTATTGAAGACACTACCGGAAAAGATGAGTGGAGTTGGTTTGTGACGCCTACTATCCGTTTCCAGCACAGCAAGGGAAACGACCGCGTCAATCTTTCCGCTTCCGGTTACGCACAACGTCCCTACAATAACAGGATGCTGCCAGTCTTGAATATCAGTAATCCGTCTCGCCTGAGCTTGGGAAATGTTTACCTGAAACCATATTCATATACTTTCTTCAGTGCTGACTGGTCGCGCAACAACCGGGAAAAATACTCCACTCTTATGGCATATTTGTACGGGCAGGTGAATTATAAACCAATCGTCTCAGCACTTTGGTACGATGCAGACGGCATTATGTATTCCATCCCGGTGAACGCTACTAAACCAGGCCTGACATCCAATCTGACGATTAGTTACACCACGCCTCTGGATGCAAAGAAATTATGGTCGCTGTCGCTTTTGGGTGTGGCCTCGTATTCATCCTCTATCAGCTATCAGACAAGAACAACTCTTCCCGCACTAAATAAGGATACGTTTGATTATTCGGCATTTATGGCCGATTTCTGGGGAGATGCCGATGGTGACCGCTTCTATGGTGGGCAGAGCGGTTTTGCAGAAAGCCGAACACGTTCCTTCAGTCCTTATGCAGGGTTTACGGTAAAGTATAATCCGGAACACTGGTCATTCAGCGCCGGGGCCAATACACAAGGCCGAATCGCCCGTTACTCACTGAACCCCAAGGCCAACCTGAATACACTGGATACCCGTTTTATCGTTAGGGGATCCTACACCACCAAGCACGAATTCGAGTTCAATTCAGATATCAGCTACGTATTCTACAAAGGATATGCGGAAGGCTTTGGGCAGCCGGAATGGCAGTGGAATGCCGAGATATCCAAAAACATAGGTGCGTTCAATTTGAGTGTCAAAGTTCACGACATACTGAACCAGACCAGGAATCTGACTCATACGGTTACTGCGAACTACGAGGAAGACAGTTACCGGCTTATTATGGGCCGGTACATCCTTTTTGGTGTCAAGTGGACCTTTGGAAAAATGAATGCTGCACATAGTGCAAGGGCGCAGCAAGCAGCGTGGAATATGCTGTTCTAATTATTTCAGACAAGAAGGACGGCCCGGGAGGGTGGCCTCCATTGAGACAAAAAACCGGAAAACCATGCAAAGATTTTTCGGTATGGGTTTCTTTGTGTAAATTTGTAGGGCTTAAAGATACAGACCGTTATGGGAGAAACACATATCATTGAGTATAAGAGCATCTGGAAGGATGAGTGGCTGCAGTGGATCTGCGGATATGCCAATGCAGAGGGAGGAACCTTGTATATCGGCCTTGCCAATGAAGGAGAGGTTGTTGGCCTTCAGAATGTGAAGAAACTGATGGAGGACATTCCCAACAAGATTGTAAACAAGATGAATATCTATCCGGATGTACGTCAACTTTCGCTTGAAGGGAAGGACATCATCGAGATAGAGGTCTATCCCAGCCAGGAAGGTGTCACCCTTGACGGTGTTTTATACAAACGTGTTGGTGCTACCAACCAGGTTCTAAGGGGTACTGCCTTGAAGGATTTTTATGAGCGGAAAATGAAAGCCACATGGGACAGCCGGGTTATCCCCGGTGCCACTCTGGACGAAATTGATCCTGATGCCATCAAGTATTTCCTGACAAACGGTATTGATAAAGCGCGTCTTCCCAAAGAGAGCATCAATGATTCTCCGGAGAAGGTGCTGCGAAACTTGGAAGTGATGACTCCGGATGGGCAGCTTACTATTGCAGCGCTTCTTCTATTCGGCAAGAACCCGCAGCAGTATTGCCTTAACGCCCGTATCAAGATTGGCCGCTTCGGTGATAACCAAGGTGCGCTTATGGCCCAGGACCTTGTTGGTGGAGACTTGATCCGTATGGCTGACAGGGTAATGCATGAGCTTAGCACGAAGTACTTGATTCACCCCATCCACTATAACAGGATGCACCGAGAAGAGCCGCTGGAGATTCCGGAGGACGGTTTGAGGGAAATACTGTATAACGCCATTATCCATAAGGATTACAACGGCCCCGACAGTCAGATGCGAGTTTTTGATGACCGCATTACGTTCTGGAATCTGGGGACCTTGCCTAAAGGATACACGCCGGAGACGCTTTTCCAGCCGCACGATTCACAGCCCAGGAACAGGCTCATCGCCAATGCTTTCTATATGGCCGGTTTCATTGAGGCATGGGGCCGTGGCTTTGAGATTATCACGGAAGCATTCAAGGGAGAGGATTTGGAAGTGCCCACGCTGGTAGAGGAGTTCGGTGGCGTGCGGGTGATTATCAAGCGCGAGATCTTCTACGCCATCCAGCACGGCGGTCGCATAGACCCCAAAACCGGGAGGCTGGCCAAGGACTATGACACCAAAAATGTCACCAATGATGTCACCAAAGAGTTAACTGAGAGACAACGACTTATCTATGAGATGCTGCCCGTTGGTGACACGGATAATGTCACCAAAAAGGAGGATATTACGACAGCATTTCTGGCGAAACAATTCGGCAGGGATGTCCGCACTATTAAACGGGATATGAAAGTGCTTCAAGACCTTGAGCTAGTGGAGCATGTGGGCCCGTCGAACGGCGGCTATTGGAAGCGCTTGAAGTAAGCCAGGGAATCACAAGCGGGCAAGATAGGCGCAGCGGCCATCCTGGTTTTCTTTTCATAGTCGGACGCCCTGTCGGTGCAGTCGGTTCGGAGGCAGCCCATACATTATTGATATGGCAGAATCGAGGGCTTCGCTCGACGAACGGCTCCGGGCTCCAGGATATCATCTTATGCTCTCCAGATATTCAGTTATTCCTTCCACGTGGGTATCCACCACGGCCTGCTTGCCGGCACGGCTCTGCAGGAACTCCAGGTCTGAACGGTTATCCATATAGAATGACTCCGTTACGACGGCGGGGCACAGCGTCTTCCGGAGCAGATAGAAATTGCTCTCGATATCCGCATCGCCATCAGACCAGTCGGACCGGATGCGGCGGCCTGGGAAGTGCTTGATGGCGGCCTCGCAAAGGCAGGTGGCCAACTGGTCGGCAGCAGTCTGGCCGACGGAAGTGTAGCAGCTCCAGCCGGTGGCGTTCATCCACTTGGTGCCGTTGCCGGCAGCGTTGACGTGGATTGATACGAGGATGACCTTTTTCTTGCCGTGCAGCAGGCATTGGGTATTGACGCGACGAACTCGCTCCTGCAGGGAGATATCGTCTTCTTCCGGGACCAGAAGCTCTGCTTTGATGCCACGGTCTTGCAGATCTGCTACGACGCGGACAGCGATTTCACGATTATAGATACCTTCCCGGAATTCGCCATCGGGGGAGCGCTTGCCAGGAGTGAAGATTCCGTGGCCATTATCGACGAGGACAATCATTACTGTAGTTGTTACAGCAGCTCCCGATTCCCGATGCTAAGATAGTGATTATTTGTGATGTGGGGAAATGTTTGTATCTTTGCAATGCCGACGCCTGGCCATACGGGCCGTCGGTTGAACTCTAAAGAGTCCGGGTGCTTCCGAAGTGCCCGGACTCACTGCTTTCCTGAGTGTAGGTAGACTTTCAAGATGTAGGTAGAATGTAGGTAGGATAAAAAAGAGAAAGTGCCATAGAACGTTGTCTATGGCACTTTCCTGCGGTGCGGAAGGGACCGCAAAAGCCGAATTTAGTACCAGGCGCGTTTTTTAGTACCATTTTAGTACCAAATGGCGAAAACTGAAACAAAAAGATGCCCCACAGGTATCTGTAAGGCATCCTTAAGCGGTGCGGACGAGACCGTATTTGACGAAAATTCTCCCCGTCCTTTCGAAAGCATTTTTGCATAAATAATTGATAGTCAGTATAAAGACGAAAAAGAGCCTTCGACACCCTCGGAGGCTCTTTCGAGATTTTTAGTA
>JAEELG010000009.1 GCA_016288775.1 Bacteroidales bacterium
GCTCAAAGGGCATAAAAGCCTGGACAAGCTGGACGCCTTCATAGTCTGCACGAAGCGCAAAATCGCCCTTCTTGAATCTGAAAACGACTTCGAGGCGATTATCCCCCTGGCACAAAGCATACTCTCCGAACTCGACAGGTATGAACTTGACCCCGATTCATACGCCGAAGACAGCTACAGGATTCCGAGCAACACCAACAGGCAGCGCTGGGCCGACTGGTACCGGGCCCAGGCCTTGTGCTATGCCGCAAACGCATTCGCGCAGAAAAAGCCGTCCGACCCTGATTCGACAAAGTATTATATCAACCGGTGCCGCGCGCTTGAATACGGCAGGAGCTTCAGCGGGCGCTGGCTTGCCCTACCCGCCGCAGCAGCCCTGGGCGACTGGGACGAAGTGACTGCCGTAACCGATATGGCCGTAGCCCATATGCCGGGCGACACGTCGTCCCGCGACTACGCACGCGTACTGCTTTACCGCGCACAAGCGGCAAAGGCGAAGGGCCGGACGGCAGACGCGTACAAACTTATGACGAAGTACTCCGGACTGCAGGCGGACCTGCAGGCGGAGATGATGAAGAGCCGGGCCATCGACATGGTCGCACATTATAAAATCCGTGCTCACGAACTCGAGCTGCAGAAAGCCAGGAACAAAGCCAGAACCAATTGGACCCTCATGATGAGCATACTGATTATCTTTCTTATATCCGCGGCATTTTCCATCTGGTTCCGGATTCAGAGGCTTAGTATTGCTCAAAAGAACAAAACGTTGGTGAGGATGATCGACGGTATACGCGAGCCCGACGATCCGGAGGATGAAGATGAAGCCGAATCCGAGCCGTCGGACAACGGTTCAAATCCCGATCCCGAATTGTTCTCCCGCATAGACGAGGCGATAAAATCAGAAAAGCTATACTCGAACAAGTTCCTGCAGCGCCAGGACATAATAGACCGTTTCGGAATAAACCGGCATGCCCTGAACGCGCTGCTGAACTGCTATGCCGACGGGCACTCTTTCCCTGCGTATATAAACTCCATCCGCATGCAGGAGGCACTTCGCCTGCTTAAAACCGAACCCGGAATGAGCATCTCCGAAGTGGCGGCTGCCGTAGGTTTTTCACCCGCAAACCTTCGCGAACAGTTCAAGCGCAGCTATGGAATGACGCCGGCGGAATACCGGCAAAACGCCTGATCCGACGCACATATTTGGTAGACTTTACCAAAAGCGCGCATGCGTGCGCGCTTTTTCCTTTTTCTTTTTTTGTACTTTCGCATTTCCAAGTAACACACAAACGCGAATGTTATTTATTTTTCACAACAATATGCGTAATTTCATCAAAATTGCTTGCCTGGGAGCGCTAGCTCTCGCAAGCCTGGCAGCCTGCAACAAGAATGCAGATGTCAACCCCAACTATGACGCAAAGACCCGGTCCGTCAACGCCGACTTTGTGTTCAATGTTTCCACTCGCATGACTCCCCAGACAAAGCAGAGTGCCGCCAACACCCAGGCCGACTTGAGCCAGGATTTCCGCGGAATCTCCAACGCCCAGCTCTTCGCATATAAGCTTGGCGTGTCCAACGACGGAAAGCACGTTGTCGACGCAGCTTCGGCAACCAAGACTTATGCCCTGGGCAACCTCCTTTCTGCCGGCGCACTTGACCCCGACGGAACGCCCAAGAGCCGCCGCGTCATCGAGCTCGCCCTCCCCGTGGAGGCCAACTGCCTCATGTTCTGGGGCAAGGCTCCCCAGTCCGGGTCCGGCCCCATCGCCGACAAAGAGCAGGGTAAGATCACCTTCGACGCCGCCAATGCGGACATCTCCAATCACGCATTCTCCCTCTGCAGGGCCTTCCCTGCCGACAGGGTAACTGAATTCCGTCAGTATCAGGAGATCCTCATTGCCGCCCTCAACTCCCTGTCCAACTTCAGGTTCCAGGCAGCCGCCGGTACCCTTACATGGGCGGTCGGCGACGGTGGCGACGGCAGCTCCAATGCCAATGCAATCGATTTGTACTGGAGTGATTTCGTGACGGTTGATCCCGGCACCGGTGCCATCTCCAAGGCTACGGTTTCCCCCATCAACCCCCTCAATGCCCTGAGTCCGCTGGGCGAAATTTTTGCCGACGCTTATAAGGAGCTGCATACTATCTACACGGGAGAGCTCCGTGCCGGTTCCGGCCCCGCCATCCACCGTATGTTCGCTGACCTGTATCAGGTTGTGCACAACATCGCTACCGGAAATGCCACCAACTTCCAGGAGTTCATTGCAAAGCAGTTCGCAATTGCTTTCCAGACAGAACTCACCAAGCTGATTGACGCATCCGACGTGTCACTCCCTTTTCAGAACATCTCTACAATCAAGACCAATTACGGTAAAAGCGGCAACACCCTGGCTACCGAAGACCTCGACAAATTCCCCGGCGAAATCTATCATCTCCCGATGGGCGGTCTCCAGCTTGTAATTGACGAGACCCACCCCGCCTCCCACCCCGTCCACACCTGGACGTACAATGCCAATGCAGGCGGTCCCGGCGGCACCTTCACCTTCGAGCAGGTCATGTACCCTGCAGAGCTCTGCTACTTCGGCAACTCTCCTCTCCGCGTGAGCGATACTCCCCATCTCACCACCGATTATCCTGACGGCAGCGGAACCACCGCCGGCGAATGGATGAACGACGCCAGCTGGACTGCAGACTGGAGCATCATCGGCAAGCACGTGCTTTCCACCACCCGCAGCGTTGCAATGGCCCACAACATCAACTACGGTACCGCCCTTCTCAAGAGCACCATCAAGTACGGCGTCGCCAACCTCCAGGACAACAACGCCGCCATCCAGCTCGAGCGCCACAGCGCTACCGAAGAGAACAACACCATCAACGTCGCAGCAGGCGGTGTGTTCGAACTTGTAGGCATCCTTATCGGCGGCCAGGAGCAGACCATGGGTTGGAATTATATCGCAAAGTCCGCAACTCCTACCTTCGACAAAGTCGTCTACGACAAGGCCCTCGTTTCCACGGCAATTCCCGCTTTCGGTTCCACAAGCACTCCCAACTACACCCTGGTTTGGGATAACTACAACGTAACCGAGGCCAATGACGCCCAGCAGATGGTCTATGTCGGCCTTGAGCTCAAGAACACTTCCGGCAAGGATTTCTGGGGCGAGAAGAACCTCGTTCGCAACGGCGGCATCTTCTACCTCATCGGTAAGCTCGATCCCACCGACGGCGGCCTCGCCGCTATCACCTGGCCCACAAAATACGCACTTCCTCCTTACAATGGCGACGGCACCACCAAAGAAGCAAAGCGCGTATTCATCCAGGACTACATGACCACCGCGAACTTCGTTATCGGAGCCACCTCCCTCCAGCACGCTTACGTCACCGTTCCTGACCTGCGTTCCACCCAGATCAGCCTCGGTTTGAGCGTCGACCTTGCATGGAGCACCGGTCTCTCTTTCGACGACATTATCCTCGGCGGCAATTAATCCA
>JAEELG010000085.1 GCA_016288775.1 Bacteroidales bacterium
TACCGGCTATTGTCGCCTCGCGCTACGAGCCCATCGACGTTATTAAAGGAACCCTCAGGCGCCGCAACAAGATGGTACTGAGCAAGGTGTTCATCGTGGTGCAGAACGTCCTGTCAGTATTCCTGATCGCCCTGGCGCTGGTGATGGAGGTTCAGATGCGGCACATGCTCACCCGGCCGATGCACGCCGCCACGGAGAATCTTTACTATATTGAGTACTCCGCCCAGAACTATGATATGATGAAGCTCTTCAAGGACAAGGTGGAGCAGCTGCCCTTCGTGACAAAGGCAGGCGTGGGACGCGGTATTCCGGGGCTCATCAACATGACCATGGGCGTGAAGGTGGACGAGCAGCATCGCGTGGATATGCCCATTATCATCTGTGACTCCACGTATTTCAAATTGCTGGGACTGGAGGTGGAGGACGATTTCGGTCATCCGCTGACGCATTCGCTGTGGATGAGCCGGAGCGCCTTCAACGCCGCCGCAGTGTCGGATACATCGACCGTATTCCCCCGGAGAATCAATATGAACGGTGCCCAGCCGGAGTTTATCGGCGGCGTTGTGACGGATTTTCCCACCCGGCCGGCCTCGGAGAGCAATCTCAATCCCAATGGCGGCGTCATCGTAACCCGGGCCGAGGAACTCCGGTATACCAACTGCATGCTCATCGGCACCACGGGAGAGGACGAATCTTACGACAAAGCCATCCGGCAGGCTTATCGGGAATACCGGCTGGAGACCTCCGGCGTGGAAGAACCCGCCTGGCGGTACGGCTTTGTGCGTGACATCAACGAGAAGATGCTGGCTCCTGTTCGGAGAACTCTCCGCCTGGTGGAACTCTTTGCGGTTCTTGCGATGCTCATCTCTCTCCTGGGCCTGTTAGCCATGAGCACTTACTTTGCTGATGAGAACACCAAGCAGATTGCCGTGCGGAAGGTCTTTGGGGCTGATGTGAACAGCGAGACCTGGAGAAATGTTCGCAGTTATATGATTCTGACGGGCATTGCCTGCTTGATTGGCATTCCGCTGGCCGTTTGGGCCGCAAGGGTGTATCTGGAGCGGTTTGCGTACCGCGTTGAGAACTACGGTTGGGTGTTCGTAGTGGCGGTCATCATTTCGCTGGCTATCGCCTTCGGCACCGTGCTCTGGCAGGTATTGAAGGCGGCAAAGACGAATCCGGCGATAGAATTGAAGAAGGAATAGGCTTAAATAAGCGAAAGCGTGATTCTCCTATGGATCGCCTTGCGTTTGCCGCTCCAGGATAAAGGGCAGCGGCAAGTGACAGTGCAAGCATCAACAGTCTTCTGGCAGCCATATTGACGGTAAATGTAATAATAAACCGGTAAATAATGAACACATCTGCAGTTAGTTGACTGCGTCCATCGTCATTATCATTTCCACCACTCCGGAGTAATCCTTTACGCCTTCCGGAATACGGTTGGATTTCAAGTACAGATTGTAAAAAAAGTTCTGGATGCTTTCTATCCATCCGACTCGTTTTCCCATCCAGAACTCCCGCGACGCATTATAGTCCGCTTTAACCTTCCCGCAGATTTCGCCCGTCCATGCATTGAACTCTACTTCCGGGAGCAGATTCCCGGCATTCATAAGAACATAAGGCAACACTGATAGGTAGCCGCTGTATCGCACAGCTGCATTCCCGTTCCCACGGCAAAAAACGAAACCCCAGTAATTGGCTTCCGCCTCGCTCGTAACGCCTGCAAGATGCCCCATCTCGTGAGCGAGCGTGAAAGGGTATTCATAATCCAGAAGCGAGAGATTGACCTGTGTCTCACAGAAGAAAGGCCCCATGAACCCGTGCACCCCGACTGCCGAGTACAGAGGATTCAGAAGAGGTTGTTTGACATGCTGCCAGCGACGGAGCCCGGAATAGCCGAAGGAGGATACTCGTTCTGAATAGAAAGCCTTGATCTCCGACTCCAGCTCTTCCCTGTCATACTCTCCCGCATTGTTGGCTGCTTCATTCAGTTCGACTATATAGTCCTCCAGAAAACGCTTGAATACCTCCTGGTCATAACCCGCCTTCTGTATGCAGTTTCGTTCATACAGACCGGTACGGTAGTAATTGTTCCCCCAGCCAATGTAAAACCATACATAAAGCCACATAACCAGCACGGCAGCCTTTCCCAGCCATTTGAGAAATCCCTCTTTATTCTTGATTGCCTTCACCAGGACGCAGACAAAGCCTCCCAAAAAGCCCAGAACGACAATCTCTTCCAGAGAGAAAGGCACGACTGAGGCGATGGAGGAGAGCCCCATGGAGACATATGGAAAAACGTACCGTGCATAGCAGTCGGCAACGGGAGTGCAGAAACGGCACACGATACAGAATGCAAGCAACAGTATGCCCGCAGCGGTCGTTTTACGTATCATATTTGAACAAGTACCGGAGGCTGCCGGCTCACGCCCTATTCCGCAAACTTCTTTCCGGCATTCCAGGCACCGCCGACGATATCGCCGATTGAGCGGTAGCACATGCCGGCTGCGTCAAAAACGATGGGCTGGAGCTTGCCGAGGTCCACCTTGCCGTCAGTGAGTATGCACTCGTCCGCGCTCATGTTCACAACTTCACCTACGAGGATGCCGTCCGCCCAACTGACGACTTTACATTCAAGGGTGAGCGGATACTCGTTGATGATGGGTGCGTCAACATTGGGGCTCGGCGTAACTGTAAAACCTGCCTTTGCCACTTTGTCCGGCACCTTGTTGCCGCTTACTAGCCCGAAATAGTCGGATTCAGCAACCGTCCGGATGTCGGCAAACGACACTGTAAAGGCTCCGGTGAGCTCAATATTCTCGGTGGTCTTGTGCTTTGACATCGAAACCACGATCTGGTTGTGGTCGTACTGTCCCGCCCATGCAGCCATCATAACGTCCGGAGTATGGTCCTTATCCCAGGTGGCAATCATCACGCATGGCTGTGGCGTTGTCATCAGTGCGTGACTGGCGCCGAAATTCTTGCGACCGGCTACTTCTTTCAAAGGTTCACTGTTCATTTGCGTAGTATTCTGATTATTTGATCGATTACAGCTGGTCATGGCCATAACTGCGGCCATAAGGAGACAAAATGTGTTTTGGATTCGCATATCAAACTATTAATGGTTCAGCACAAATTTACATAAAATTCGGTTATAATACCCAAATCCTTTCTTCAAATGTTCTGTTATAAACAATTATTATTATCTTTAAATATTAAAGACACCGCCAATGATCCTTCAACCCTATAAAGAGATTGAGAATCTCAATAGTCTCCCGTCTCCGGACAACAAAGGACGCGTTCACCATTACGTGTTTCAGAACATAGATTTCACCCTCGTCCCGGAATACGCAGCATCAGGAGAGGTCTTCAGGGACTGCTGTTTCCTTGGATGCCGCCTCCCGCAGGAAATACAGGCGACTCTTGGCCCGGGATGCATGGTATTTCCGCAATTGGAGTTCATCTACAATGCCTTCAGGAGCGAATTATACGACGGCAAAAGCCTGTACCAGGGCTTCGACCCGGACAGGGAAGAATCTTTTGATGCCTGCTACGACACCAGGGTCTATAAGGACTACATCAAACGCGGCAGAGAAGCCAGGGATATCATCGACACACTCGGCCGTTCCATGCACGACCATTCCATCGGAGACGCCATGCACGATTTCCTGTCCCGATATGACGAAAAAAGCATCGTAGCCGTCATGGGCGGGCACGCAGTCAAGCGCTCCGACCCGTCGTTCAGGGATGTCGCCATTATAAGCAAAGCCCTGACCGAGCAAGGAAAGCTGATGTGTTCCGGAGGCGGTCCGGGGGCTATGGAGGCCACACATTTCGGTGCATGGATGGCGGGACGTACGATAGGACAGATGGACGACGCCCTGTCGATTCTTTCAGCGGCCCCCACTTTCAGGGACCGGGGATGGCTGAGCACCGCTTTTGCCGTTCAGAGCAAATATCCGCGCCGCGAAGAATACCGCAGCCTGGGAATTCCCACCTGGTTCTACGGCCATGAGCCTGCCACGCCGTTTGCGTCCGATATTGCAAAGTACTTCCAAAACAGCGTCCGTGAAGATATACTGCTGACGATAGCCAAAGGCGGTATCATCTACTCTCCAGGCGCTGCTGGCACCCTCCAGGAGATTTTCCAGGACGCTGCCCAGAACCATTATGAGACATTCGGTTATGCGTCCCCCATGGTGTTCCTGGGAAGGCAATTCTTTACGGTTGAAGTGCCGGTCTATCCTTTCCTTGACAACCTTATGCAGCGTGGGCTCTACAACAATCTCCTGCTTTCCCTTGCCGACACCCCGGAGGAGGCCGTTGACGCCATCACGTCATTCGGCAGGTAAGGATTATACGCAGTCTGGTGCAATTAACTATTCTTCCTGAATCGTTTCCAGATAATTATCCTCCGTCGCAAGGGACTTGATGTATGCGTTGATATCCATCGTCCGGAGCACGATATGCTTTTATTACCCCCCATTGGCCCTGGACCTTATCTTTTCCGCAGGCAGAGCCCAGGTTCGACAATACTGATAGTGCCATAATCAATACAGATAGTTTCATATTATAATCATTTTACCGTCAATGCGTTACACTACCGGCTGCCGCCACCTCTCCGCCTATAGTGACTGACGCGGAAGAAACTCGCTGGACGACGATCCTCATATCAAGACTAAAGCATTCAGTTACGCAACAATACAAAAAAAGACAAGAAAAGAACTGTGGCTATGGCAGCCATACAGCGTTTTCTCCGTGTACTATCTTCCTGCGCCCTTCAAGCACAGGGTCCACAAGATTCGCCTTGCTCACAAACACTCCGTCCGTGGGGGTGGGAGCGTCGTCGGGAAGCTTGACTATCTCGCGTCCAAGAAAAACATCCATGTTTTCACATCTCTGGACTTTACGGCCATACACCGTCTCCCCTGCCGGAATATCCTTGCAAAGGGCGGCATAACCTATATAATCGTTCAGGCGCGGGACCAGCGGCGAGAAGAGAAGCACCGCGGCAATCATCCCGCCTGCCAGAGGCACTGCACATGCAACGGATCGCTTACTGAAAGCGAATACTATGCTCAGCACCGCGCCCACTGCCAGCGCGATTCCGACACAAGCCATCCACGGGCTGTGAAAGAACTCCAGATATGCCGACACCGACGGGATCCCGTCCAGGACCGGGAACGGCGCCGCCAAAGCCAGGACGAGTCCGAACAGGCCGGCAAGAGCGGCCGGAACTGCCACTGCCCAGCTCATCCACCGCTTCCAGCCAAGTCTCCCTATGGTCAGCGGCAAAAGGTAGATAATAAACGGGAATACCGGAGCAAGGTACAGATTGATCTTGGAGCTGAAACAGCTCAGCATCACAAAAGCGGACAGGGCCGTGCATCTGAGCATCTTTTCCGGCTTTGAAGAGCCGCTTCGGTGCACCATCGAAAGAATCCAAGCCGGAATTGCCAGCAGGCACCACGGGAACATCACTTCCCAGATGCCGATAAAATAGAAATAGAACGGTTCCTTGTGGTTGAATGAGTTTACAGCCCTGTCGAGGGTCTGGTGAAACAGCAGGTTTTGCAAGTAATCCTTTCCGCCGTCAAGATAAACACCGGTAAACCACAAGGCGCAAAGCCCGGCGAGCAAGGTCCAGAACTGCCATCCGAGCCATCTGCCTATACGTTCATGGTTCACGGCGCTGTATGCAAGGACTGCCACGGGCGGCACCAATAGGCCTACCGGACCTTTAGTGAACAGGGCCAGGAAGGTGAAGAGTGCAAAAAGCCATGGCCGGTCTGAGTGCCAGGAATACAGCGCCAGCACTATGAACATGGTCATCAGCATATCCATCCTCAGGAAAACAGAAATCGCAAGGAACAGGATGTTGGTTCCAAGAAGCAAGGCAGTCGCCGCCCGTTCCCCGGCGGAAGTCTTCCTGCCGCCGAATACCCACCTGTCCATGGTTAAAACTATCACCGCCATCGGAATGAACGAGAACAAGGAGAGCACGTACATTACGTGCCCTCCGAAAATCAGGCGGCAGAGCATGAACAGCCATAGATATAACGGCGGTTTGTCCGCGTAGGCAATACCGTGGTTTGTAAATGCGAACAGATGCCCTTCCCTCAGCGCTTCGTCGGCAATGCTCAAGTACCGGAGCTCGTTTGCCGGCGTAAAATCCCTCAATGCCATCAGCGGCGAAAAGCATATCAGCATCAGGATCAGCACAGTCCATACCGGATATCTTTCAAAGAGTCCCTTCATCTTCCCGTTTTTTAGAAGCAAAATAAATCATTATGTTGCGAACCGAAGCCACGATACCGACCTGCCCGGCTACCAGGACCCAGTCGTGCCTGATCAGGCCGTAAATGATTATCATAAGCGAGCCGGCAACGGCAAGTATCCAGTAACCCAGAGGCAATACAGACTCACCGTGACGGGTACTGTAAATAATCTGATACACGAACCGCATCTTGTATGTAAACTGACCCAGGGTTCCGAATACCAGGAGCGCGGCAGGCATGTTTTCGCCTGTCAGAAAGACGGAAGAGAACTGCGGGATATCCTTGAACATCAACGCAAGTACTACAAGCGGAAAGATGCCCAGCACCCAGACCGACAGCCTGGGGAGTTTCCGGTAAAGCCCCTTGGCGCCTATGTTCCACATGTAGATATAATACGACAGGCATTCACCGATAATGATACTCAGGTCGTGCCGCAGATATCCGTAGCAGAACAGGATGATGGAGCCGGCAATGCTGAACACCCAGAAAAGCGCCGGGGACTCGACCCTCCGGTTCTTCTCGGACAAATACCACTGTACCAGCACCCTTCCCACATAGAAGAGCTGGGCTGAAAGGCCAAGGAGATATATCCAGAGCGGGCTGTCCATGGCTTACAGGTCGCTCTCCCCCACTTTGTAGTTGATATACCTGGGACGCATCCATCGATATGCAAAGCAATCCATGAACGGACCGGCCAGCCTGTTCCAGAGATGGAACTTCGACTTTCCGGCAGTACGCGGGAAATGTCTCACCGGAACCTGCTTGTAGCACCCTCCCTCCTGAAGCAGGACAAGCGCAGGGATGAAGCGGTGCATGCCTTTGAACAAAGGGAGCTTCCTGGCGACGTCGGTATGCAGCACCTTGAGCGGGCAGCCGGTATCCACTGCGCCGTCGTGAGTCATCATGCGCCGCCATCCGTTTGCTATCCGGCTCTGCAGGCGCTTGAATCCGGAGTCTTTGCGGTCGGCGCGTATGCCGGTGACCATGGAATAGTCGTCTATATCGGCAAGCAGAAGGTTGAAATCCTCGGGCGCGGTCTGAAGGTCGGCATCCATATATCCGACAAGATCCGAACATGCGTAATCGATGCCCGCCTTAAGGGCTGCGGAGAGGCCGCAGTTTCGGGCGAAGCTGATATAGAAAAAATCCTCGTGGCGGGCGCAGATATCCTGGAGCAGGGACAGACTGCCGTCGCAGGATCCGTCGTTTATGAACAGGACGCAAGCGCTCACACAACACTGCGGCAGCCACGAGCTCAGACGGGCCTCCAGGGCACTCATGTTATCTTCTTCGTTATATACGGGTACGAGTATGGTGAATCGGTATGCTGCAGTCTTGTTGCTCATAGTGTGATCAGTCTTTGCCGGCACGTAAGCCTGAAGGATCGGGACAAACCATCTGATACGCCAGCCTCTCGTCCCCGGTAGCCAGAAAGATAATGCCGCAGTAACGGAATCCGTAATTAAGGATGACATGCTGCATGATCAGGTTGTCACGGTGGGTGTCAATGCGGATGTTGCTGTCGTTCCTGAAACACCAGTCCATGATAAACCTGAATACTCCATGGACCTCGGGATAACTGCCAATGCGATGGACGACATGATAAGGAGATTTGTCTTCCAGCCACCTGCCGCCATAAATCTCCTTATATGTAGGCTCCGGAGAAGGAATGAAAGCAAAGTAGGCAACAACGCGCCCGCCATCTTCTACAACCTTGCCGAAACCGGACTGGATATCGCCTGCAATCACTTCGGCAGAAGGATAGCCATTGATCCACTGCCCCGTATTACCGGATGCCCTCATTATGCCCTTGGCTGCCTCCAGGACAGTCATTATTGAGCTCAGATCGGATTTGATTGCTGTTCTGACAGTCATCATATACGGTTATGCATCGTCACAAAAATACAAAGTTTTTATGTACATTTGTATTTGCGGATGACAAAAAAGGCAAATATAGTTCTGCTTGCGGCTATTTTAATTCTGGCCTGCGGCCATGAGCACCTATTTTGCCGATGAAAACACTAAGCAGATTGCCGTGCGGAAGGTCTTTGGGGCTGATGTGAACAGCGAGACCTGGAGAGCGGTTAACCGACGCCAAGCCATTCTTCGAGTCTGCGAAATCGCAGGCAGACACGTAATAATTCGGACTCGGCCCGTTCTGAAAGGGGCCGAGTCCGAATTATATGACGCAGGACGCAGGTTCTGCGTACTCGCGAAATGAAGTGATTACTCGTCCTTGCCGAAGGCAAAGTAGCCCTGGCGGCCGGTGGAGGTAACGCCCTCGATGACGATGCTGCGGGGGGCCTTCTTGGCGATGTCGATGACATCCTGGGGCTTGGAAACCTTCTTGTCGTTGACGTACTTGATCACGAAGCCGTCTTCGCCGCCGGCCTGGGCAAGCTTGCCGCTGCCTGCGCTGAGAATCTCCACTCCCTTGTCGGTGAGGCCGATCCTTGCGCCGTAGAAGGCTATGCTGCCGTCTTCGGCCACGGTGCCGGTGGATTCGACCGTTCCCTGGAACTGCACCGGCAGCTGAAGCGACTTGCCGTCGCGGATGACGGTGAGGACCGCGCTGTCGCCGGGATGGAAATTGTTGACCACTACCTGCAGGTCGGAAGGGGTCTTGACGTTGGTGGAATCGACCATGATGAGGATATCGCCCTTCTTCACGCCGGCCTTGTCGGCGGAGCTGCCCTTGGTGACGTCGTTGATGTACACGCCGTCGAGGGTGCTGAGGCCCTGGTCCTTGGCCATCTTATCGGTAAGCGGGGACATGGTGACGCCGAGCTTGGCGCGCTTGACGGAACCGAAATCGATGAGGTCGCCCACTATCTTGCTCACGATGTTGGAAGGAACGGCGAAGGAGTATCCGGCGTAGGATCCGGTGGTGGAGATGATGGCGGTGTTGATGCCCACCAGCTCGCCGGCCTTGTTCACCAGTGCGCCTCCGGAGTTGCCGGGATTCACGGCCGCATCGGTCTGGATGAAGGATTCGATCTTGAATTCACCGTTGTAGTTGGGCATCGAACGGCCCTTGGCGCTCACGATACCTGCGGTGATGGTGGAACGGAGCTCCTCGCCCAGAGGGGAACCGATTGCGAGCACCCACTCGCCGAGGCGGAGCTTGTCGGAGTCGGCGAAGTTCAGGGTAGGCAGGCCTGCGGCGTCGATCTTGATAAGAGCCACGTCGGTGGCGGGATCGGTGCCGATGACCGTTGCCTCGTAGGTCTTGTTGTTATTGAGGGTAACCTCTATCTTGGTGGCGTTCTGCACCACGTGGTTGTTGGTCACGATATATCCGTCCGGGCGGATGATGACGCCGGAACCGCTGCCCTGGCGCTCCTGCTCACGGGTCTGGGGCTGGCCCTCGTCGCCGAAGAAGAAACGGAAGAACGGGTCTATCATCTGGTACTGCTGCTGGTATTTGACAGTCACCTTGACGTAAACGACAGCCTCGACGGCATGCTCTGCCGCATAGGTGAAGTCGGGATAGTCGGACAGTGACAAATTGACAGTCTTGACAGCTTCTCCCTGCTCATTGTAAACCACTGTGGCCGTCTTGTCAGGAGTAGCGGCCTTGACGATACCGAAGGCTGTCAGGCCGCTGAGCAGCACTGACGCCAACACTGTAAAGAAACTTTTTCCCATATATTGTCAAAATTAAATTTCCGAGGGAGTTAAAAAGTCAAAAGGTATGCCAAATGTCACGATATTTTATTATTTTTGCACGGATATAATAAAAATTGTTGTATGGAATTCATAGTATCTAGCGCAGAACTTCTCAAGGGCGTAATGAATGTCTCCAAGGCCATCCCCGCAAAGACATCGCTCCCTATACTTGAAAACTTCCTTTTCGTCCTAGGCGAAGGCCGTCTCGAGATCACGGCTTCCGACCAGGAGCTCACGCTTCGTACTTCGGTGCCCGTGGAGGTCAAAGACGGCGGCAGCATAGCCGTACCCGCCAGGCAGATCATCGAACTGCTCAAGGCCCTCCCGGACCAGCCGCTCACGATAAAGACCAAATCCGAGGGCTCCTTCGAGTGCCTCTGGAACAACGGCAACTCGTCGCTGCCCTTCTTCCCGGCGGCCGACTATCCCGAAATCAAGGGGGTGGGTGAAGACGCCGAGAGCGTCACGTTCCCAGCACAGTCGCTTGCCGACGGCATCAGCGGCACAATCTACGCCACCGCCGACGACGAGATGCGCCCCGCGATGAACGGTATCTTCTTCGACATCGACACCGCCAGCACCACGCTGGTAGCTTCCGATTCCCACAAGCTCATATGCTACACCACCGGAGACGTGACCGCGGCCCAGAAGTCGTCGTTCATCCTCCACAAGAGGCCTGCCGCCGTGCTGCGTTCCCTGCTCGACAAGGGCGAGGGCGACGTGGAAGTAAAGTTCGACGCCGGCAACGTGGTGTTTACCTACGGCCCCACCATGATGGTGTGCCGCCTCATCGTGGGCAAGTATCCCAAGTACCGCGACGTCATCCCCCAGAACAACTCCAACGTGCTCCGCATCGACCGCGTACAGCTGCTCAATACCGTGCGCCGCGTGGCAGTGTGCGCCAACAAGGCCTCCAACCACGTGAAGTTCAACCTCACCCCGGGCCTGCTCGAGATCACCGCGCAGGACCTCGGCTTCGCGCTTGCCGCATACGAAAAGCTGGAGTGCGACTACTCCGGAGAGAACCTCGCCATCGGATTCAAGTCGTCGTTCCTCGTGGAGATACTCTCCAACATGAGCTGCGACACCCTGGTGATGAAGTTCATGGACGCCCGCAGGGCCGCCCTCATCATTCCTTCCGAGGAAGAGGCCACAAGCGAGAAGATCTGCGGCATCCTGATGCCCATCATGATTTCGTAAACATATGGAACTCAATCTTCAGAAGCCCCTCCTTTTCTTCGACATAGAGAGTACGGGGCTGGATATTGCCGTAAACTCCATCATAGAGCTCAGCTTCGTAAAAGTGTTTCCCGGCGGAGAAGATCGCATAAAAACCTGGAAGATAAAGCCTTGGGACTACGTGGCCCAGCGCCAGCGTCCCATCGAGCCGGCAGCGTCCGCGGTGAACGGCGTTACCGACGACATGCTCGTTGACTGCCCCACATTCTACGAACTGGCGGAAGAAATCGCCTCCTGGATCGAAGGCAGCGACCTGGCGGGATTCAACTCCCAGAAGTTCGACCTCCCCATGCTTGCTGAAGAATTCGAGCGCGCCGCACTGGCAGGCAAGGACCTCAAAGTCGACCTGCACTCCCCCAGGATGGTTGACGTTCAGAACATCTTCCATGTGATGGAGCCCCGCAACCTCAGGGCCGCCTACCGCTTCTACTGCGGAGGCGAGGATTTCGAAAAGGCGCATACGGCCGAAGCCGATACCATCGCTACATACAAGGTGCTTAAGGCGCAACTCGACCGGTATCCCGACCAGCTCAAGAACGACGTGGAGCAGCTATCCTCGTTCGTGGGCCGCAAGTATGTGGACTTCTCGGGCCACCTGATCTACAACGACGCCGGCGAGCCCGTGATCAACTTCGGAAAGCATAAAGGCAAGACGGCCCGTCAGGTGTATTTCACGGAGCCGTCTTACTATGCCTGGATACAGCAGGGCAGCTTCTCCCTGGACACCAAGAAGCAGTTTGAAAAACTCGAAGAACAGTTCAAGCTGGAAAAGCTTGCCGAAAAATTCAAGAGGCATTAAATGGCTAAACTTATCCCCATTTACACCTGGAACAAGAGCGTCCTCACGCTGAGCAAGCGAAGCGACCGCCTGAGCAGGAAGCCCTGGTTCCAAGGTGTTCTTCTTTTGGCCTGCGTCGTCGTGGCGATGCTGCTGGCCAATCTTCCATTCACGAAGGTTCTCTATCACGAAATACTCGAAACCCGCATCCAACTGCACCTGATGAGCGCCGACGGTGCGCTCGACGTGCTGTTCCCGCGCGACCTGACGGTGGAAAAACTCATCAACGACGTGCTGATGGTGATCTTCTTCTTCACCGTTGGACTCGAGATCAAGCGAGAGGTGGCGCACGGGGAACTGTCGAGCATGAAGAAGGCGCTGCTGCCGGTGATTGCGGCATTCGGCGGCGTCATCGCGCCCGCGCTGATCTTCACCGTCATCAACCACGATACGGCTGCGGCAAGCGGGTGGGGCATACCGACCGCCACCGACATAGCGTTCGCCGTGTGTATCCTGTCGGTGCTGTCCGACAAGGTACCGGTGTCGCTGAAGGTATTCCTGACGGCTCTGGCCATCGCCGATGACCTTATCGCAATCCTGGTTGTGGCCCTGTTCTACGGGGGCAGCATCAATCTGCCGCTTCTGGGGCTTGCGGTGCTGATCATACTCTTTACGATGCTGCTGCGCACCCTGGGCGAGAAACACATGTTCCCGTACATCCTGTGCGCCGTAATCGTCTGGGCGCTGTTCTATTACAGCGGCATACACGCCACCATGTCCGGCGTGGTGATGGCCTTTCTGATTCCTGCGAAATCGCGATACAACAAGGCGCAGTACATACACAAGCGCAACAAGTACATCGCGCGCCTGGACGAGTTCGACGGAATAGACAACGAGCCTTTCCCCAACGGGCCACAGAAGCACTGCCTGCGCAGGCTGGAGAACATAGCCCACGGCACCATGGACATGAGCTACCGGGTGGAGCACGCGCTGAGCCCCTGGGTGAATTTCCTGATAATGCCCATCTTCGCCCTGGCCAACGCGGGAGTGGAAATCAGCGACCCGTCTTACTTCAACGTGTTCGCATACGATTCCGCACTCGGCAGCGCATCCATGGGCATATTCCTTGGACTGGTACTCGGCAAGCCGCTGGGAATCACCCTGTTCAGCTGGCTCGCCATCAAGTTCAAGATAGGGGCGATGCCGGAAAATGCCGGATGGCCCATGTTCTTTGCGGTCGCATGCCTGGGCGGCATAGGATTCACCATGAGCATCTTTGTGGACACGCTGTCGTTCGGCAACCTGCTGCCCAATGCTACGGAACACCTGCGCAACGCCGGCAAGATAGCCGTCCTTATGGGATCCCTGTGCGCAGGCTTAATCGGCAGCATTTTGATAACGCTTGTGCACCGTAAAGCATAACGCATTGATTTTTTCGCTTTTATTCGTATCTTTGTATGATATGAAAAGGATATGGTCTGTAATAGTTCTGCTGGCGGCCGCAATTACGCTTGGTGCGCAGAACAATCCATATGAGGTCGACGACGACTGCTACGCCCTTTTCAAGGAGGCGGAACTCCTTGAGGGCAAGACGGGCTTCGACCAGGCGAATGCAGCCCTGCTCAGCATGGCCGTGGAGAAAAACGATCCAAAGGCACAGACTCTGTACTATGTCGAGCGCCTCAAGCACGCCATAGCTTTGCTTCAGAACAAGGAGGCCACCACCCAGAAGGAAGACGACAAAGTCCTGCAGCACATGGAAGACCTCAAAAGGGTGTCGACCGACCTCGGGCAGAGCCAGCTGTACTATTACGCATACGACATCACCCAGGGCTACTTCTACGACCACGGCAAACTGTACCAGACCATGGAGCTTGTCAAGGACATGCATGAGCAGGCGGTCGCCCGCAATGAGCCTTACGGCATCTGGATGGGAGACCGCTACATTATCGCCCTCTACATAGCCCAGAACGATTACATCTCCGCAAAGAAATATATCAAGGAGGCCATACGGGTGTATGAGATGACCGACGACCCCACCATCAAGCGGGAATCCGCCAGCCGCCTCTACTGCGACATGTCGGACACGTACCCCATCGGCAACGACTCCGTCCCCTACTATCTCGCAAAGGCCGACGCAGCCCGGATGCAGCACATGGATACACTCCGCTGCGAGTATCACCATGCAAAGCTGGCAGCATACCAGCGTGACGTTAAGAGATATGAGGCAGCCAGAGACTACTGCCTTGCAGACCCTTTCCTTCCGCAGATCAGCGCCACCGCCTCGAAGATGTTCGGCTATATCGACAAGCTGGTGTACGGCGAGAATATCGAGGAATTCGACTTCGTGACCATGTCCAGTCACCTGAGGGAGGTCAAGTACATTGCAAACATCGCCGAAGAGTACGGCCGCAAGGAACTTGCATTCAAGATAGAAAAGAACCTGGTGGCCTACACGGAAAGGGTCCTGGCATCGGCCAACCAGTCCAAGCTCACGGAAATAGAGGCCAAGATGGGCAACGACGTCCTGGCGGCTCAGATATATGAGGAGACCAAGCGCGCCGAGGCCGCATACCGGCTGGTCACCATCCTGCTGCTCATAATCCTGGCCGTCGTAATGGTATTCTTCCTGCTGTACACCAGGTCCCTCCATAAGACCAATGAGAAGGTCCGCATGGCCGACGCCGCCAAGACCCGTTTCGTGCAGAACATGAGCCATGAGGTGCGCACCCCGCTCAACGCCATCGTTGGCTTCTCGCAGCTGCTGAGCCTCCCCGACGGCAGTTTCGGAGAAGAGGAGAAGGAGGAGTTCGCCGGGCACATCGTCAACAACACCAAGATGCTTACGATGCTGCTTGACGATATCCTTAACGCCTCCGCGATAGACAAAGGCGAATACCGCATCACTTACGAAGACGGCGAGGTCAATTTCATGGCCGAAGCCGCTATTTCCAGTGCAGAACACCGCCTGCAGCCAGGCGTAAGGATGTATTATGTATCCGAAAGCGGCGAGCCTTATACCTTCCGCACCGACCCCCACCGCGTGCAGCAGGTACTTATCAACCTGCTTACCAACGCTTGCAAGCATACGCCAGAGGGAGAAATCAAGTTGTCAAGCTCCCTCACCGAAACGCCCGGCTACGTCACTTATTCCGTCACCGACACGGGCCCCGGAATCCCTCCCGAACAGGCCGAGAAGGTCTTCGAGCGCTTCACAAAGCTGAACGAGTTCGTGCAGGGAACCGGACTGGGCCTGAGCATCTGCCGCGACATAGCCGAGCGCATGGGAGCGAAGGTTTATCTTGACACCAATTACACAAACGGCGCACGCTTCGTGTTCGCAGTGCCCTGCAACCCCGTCGAGAAGTCATGAAAAGGCTGGCGTTAATACTCGTCGTCATGGCTCTGTGCGGGTTCCGTGCCGGAGCGCAGAACAACGCATATTCGATAGACGACGAATGCTTTACCTGGTTTACCCAGGCGGAGCATACCGTAGACGATTTCGAATCCGACGCCTTCGACACGGCGCAGCAGATGCTCCTGGAAACGTCGCTCCGCAAGAAAGACACCAAGGCGCAGACGCTCTACTACGTGGAGCAGCTCAAACACACCTCGCACCTGGCCCAGCATGTCAGGAAGCAGGATGAGGTGGCATGGGACAACATAAGCTGGAACGCCAGGGTGGAGAAGGACAAGGAAACCCTGCAGCGCATCGCCAAGGCTACCGGCTACACGCAGTACTACTATTACGCCACCGAGCTCTGCCAGACCTACTATTTCAACACTTCCCAGAACGTACTCGCCGGAGAAATGCTTACCGCCATGATGGAAGAGGCGAAGGCGAACAACGACGAGTATGCGATGTGGAAAACCCTCATCTACCTGGGAAAGCTGTATCAGCGCATAGGCGACCAGTACAGCACCCAAAAGTACCTTAGTGAGGTGGTCCGCATCTATGAGACCACGGATGACCCCACGATAAGGCGCCAGAGCATGACCATACAGTTCTGCGAGCTGGCCGACACCTATCATCCCGCTTCGGATTCCGCAAGGATGTATTACCGCATGGCCGAGGCTTCATGCCGCACGAAACTGGATACCATGAGGGTTACCTACTACAAGGCACAGCTTGCAGCATGGGACGGCAAACTGGACGAGTATAGGAAAGACCGTGATTTCTGCCTCTCCATGGCCCCTTTCCCGAGCGTGATCCTTTCCGGCAAGCAGTGTTTCGACTGTATAGACAATATTATTGCTGGAAAGCCCACCGAGTCCTTCCGGAATAGCATAAACGCCCTGTACCTGCGCCAGCAGTTCTCATTTACGGCGGCTCTGGCGTCCCATATGGGCCAGTGGGAAACAGCAGCAAAGATACGTCTGCGGCATATTGAGCGCTTATATTCCAACATCTACCACTACAACAGCCAGCGGCTCGACCAGATGACCGCGCAGTTCGAGAACAACCGACTGACGGCCGACCTCGCCGAGGCTTCGCAGAAAGTGACGCGTACAACCATCTGGCTGGCAGTGCTTCTGGCCATCATTCTTGTAGGCGCCCTGCTATTCAGCATCCTGCATGTAAGGGCCTTGAAGAAGGTACATGCCAAAGACGAGGCACGTCTTGCAGAACTGCAACGCAAATACGAAGAATCAAAATAAAAAGACGCGCTTGAATGCGCGTCTTTTTTGAGCCACTCATCAGGCTCGAACTGACGACCTGCGCGTTACGAATGCGCTGCTCTACCGACTGAGCTAAAGTGGCTTTGGGCTGCAAATATAAATCTTTTTCAGAGATTCTGCAAAAATTCTTCCTTCAGGCGGCGCATGCCGGCGGTTGCCACGTCGTTGATGAAAGTGACCCCGGGAATGTGCCCTCCGAGCCTGTCGTCGGGATCGATCAGGAACAGTTTGCACTGCGGCGGCGCGTAGCCGTACAGGCTGGCTGCCGGATACACCTGGAGCGAGGTACCCACTATCACCAGCACATCGGCCACGGACACCAGCTGTGCGGCCTTCTCCAGATTGGGAACTGCCTCTCCGAACCATACGATATGCGGACGCAGCTGGCGGTTGCGGGGCCCGCCGGTCTCCCCCATCTCAACGGCACGGTAGCCTATGTCCTGCACGTATTTGGTGGAGAAGCCGTCGGAGTGGGTATAGCAGTCCTCCGGGCGCACCTTGGTTAGCTCTCCGTGCAGATGCAGCACGCGGCTGCTGCCGGCCCGCTCGTGGAGGTTGTCAACGTTCTGGGTAATGACGCAGACCTCATACAGGGACTCCAGCTCGGCCACGATTTCGTGGGCCGCGTTGGGCTGCTTTTCGCCAAGCTGTTTGCGAAGCTTGTTGTAGAAGCCGAGGACCTTGGCGGGATCGCGTCTCCAGCCCTCCGGAGTGCAGATTTCTTCCACCGGGACATTGTCCCACAGACCGTTACCACCCCTGAAGGTGGAGATGCCGCTCTCGGCGCTGATTCCCGAGCCGCTGAGCACTACGAGATTCTTTTTCTTAAACATACTCAAAGATACACACTTTTTTTTGTTTGATTGAAATATTTGCCTTATTATTGCACTGTAATAGGCCACAGATATGATTTCAGACGTGAAGCACAGACATGTCATCAGCCAGGAAAACCTTCCGGCCGACATCGCGCAGTTGTTCAATGACAAGTATCCCAAGGGTTTCAGCGACCTGCTTCCCGACCTGGTGAAGTATTCACCCGGCATCAACCCCCGCACAGGCAAGCAGATAGAACCGTTTTACGCCGTTACAATCGAGACCGAAACCGACATCTACCTTGTCAAGATCAAGGTCGACATAGACAACCCGGAGGACGTTGAGCGCTGGCTTGAAGGCGAAGAGGAAGCCGAGGCCGAAGAGGTGGCCGGAACCACCGGCGCACCCGAAGGCGACGACACCCTCCCCGACGACAACATTTCCCAGTACGGCGGGGATGATGACTCCGCAGACGCATAGGAATCCCCTTCTTCGCATACCCGAAAAGAGCAGGCTCCTGCTGCTCAGTTTCGTGGTGGGCGTATGCTCCGGGCTTGCCGCGGTGCTCCTCACGTGGTGCATCGACAGCATCAAGAATCTGCTCGACGGCACCCTGAGCCTCAACTACAATCTCCAGTATCTGGTGCTTCCCGGCGTGGGCATGCTCATTTCGCTGCTGCTCCTCCGCTACGTAATCAAAGACAATATCGGCCACGGCGTGACCAAGGTGCTCCTTGCCGTCAGCCGCGGCGAATCCAAGATACGGCCGCACAACATGTGGTCGTCGATGCTCACCTCGTCCATCACAATAGGATTCGGCGGCTCCGTAGGTGCCGAGGCGCCCATCGTGTACACCGGGGCGGCGATAGGCAGCAACATCGGCCGCCACTGCGACCTGTCGTACCGTAACGTCACCACGCTGCTCGGCTGCGGCGCCGCGGGAGCCATAGCGGGCATTTTCAAGGCCCCGCTGGCGGGAGTGCTGTTCACCATGGAGATACTGCTTTTCAACATCTCCCTCTCGTCTATGCTGCCGCTGCTCATCTCCACCATCTCCGCCACCGTGGTAGCCTACATCTTCAGGGGGCAGACCCCCATGTTCGCGTGCACGCTGACCCCGTTCTCGATGGGTAACATACCCTTCTACATACTGATGGGAGTGCTGATGGGATTCGGGTCGCTGTACTTCACCGGCTGCACCCTGTGGCTTGAGGACAAGCTTTCAAAGATTTCCAATTCCTACGCCCGCTGGATCATGTGCGCGGCGGCGCTGGGCCTTATGATATTCCTGTTCCCGCAGCTGTACGGCGAGGGTTACGGCGTTGTGTCGGACCTCCTCACCGGCCGCAGCGTGGAAACCGAGGGCCGCTCGATACTCGCGTTCCTGATGAATTCCGTATGGGGCGTACCGCTGCTGTTCGCCCTTGTGTTCTTCATGAAGGTGCTGGCGATGACGGCCACCAACGCGGGCGGGGGCAACGGCGGAACTTTCGGTCCCACGCTGTTCTGCGGCGCCATCGCCGGGTTCGTGATCGCCCGCTGTTTCAACATCGCCGGAGCCGACGTGCCGGAGCAGAATTTCGTGCTCGTGGGCATGGCGGCGATGATGGCTGGAGTGATGCAGGCTCCCATGACGGCCATCTTCCTCATAGCCGAGATTTCGGGCGGATACGCCCTCCTGATACCGCTGATCCTGTGCTCCACCGTATCGTACGGCACCGTGCGCATTTTCGAGAAATACTCCATCTACACCAAGCGCATAGCCCAGAGCGGCGACCTGCTCACTCACGACAACGACCAGGCCGTGCTCACTCTGATGTCCACCCGCTCGCTGATACGCGACAAGTATCCCAAGGTGAGACTGGACGGCACCCTGCGCGACGTAGTGGCCGCCACCCGCAACAGCACTGCTGCGGTGATTGCCGTACTTGACGATCAGGACCGCTTCCAGGGCATGATCGACATCGGCAACATCCGCAAGTACCTGTTCCGCACCGACATTTACGATTCTCTGAAGGTGGAGAACATCATGGAGACCTCACCGGCACTGATCGGCGAAGACGAGAAGATGGAGAGTGTGATGCGCAAGTTCGACACTACCGGCGCCTGGAGGCTTCCGGTGGTGGATTCTTCGCGCCGTTATTTGGGATTCATATCGCGTTCGCGCCTGCTTATGGCATACCGCGACGAGCTGAAAGAGATCTCAAATTCAGACTAGTCCGAGGCTGATCCTCCGGCGGTCGGTATCGACTCCGAGCACCTTTACCTTTATCTGCTGATGCAGCTTGACCACGCTTGCGGGGTTGGTGCCGCGCGGGCCCATCTGCGATACGTGCAGAAGGCCGTTGTCGTGAAGGCCGATGTCCACGAAGGCGCCGAAGGCGGTGATATTGGTGACGATGCCCGGAAGTTCCATGCCGGTGCGGAGATCTTCGATGTCGTGGATATCGTCGGCGAATGAGAATTCCGACGCACTTTCGCGAGGGTCAAGGCCAGGTTTGGCAAGTTCCTTAATGATATCGTTCACTGTGGGAAGGCCGACTTCTCCGCCAACGAAATCTTCGGGCCGAAGTTTGGAACACAGCTGCGCGTTGCCCACCAGTTCACGGGTGGTGACACCCAGCGAACGGGCCATTTCGTCCACGATATGATACGATTCGGGGTGCACTGCAGAACCGTCGAGGGGATTCTCGGCGTCGCGTATGCGAAGGAAGCCAGCACACTGCTCGTAGGCCTTGGGACCGAGGCGCGGCACCTTGAGAAGTTCCGCACGGCTGCGGAAAGCTCCGTTCCCGGAACGCCACGCCACTATGTTGCCTGCCAATACGGGGCCTATTCCGGACACGTAAGCAAGCAGCCATGGCGATGCGGTATTGAGATTAACGCCCACGCTGTTAACGCAGGACTCCACGGTATTGTCAAGTTTCTCTTTAAGGAGCGCCTGGTCCACGTCGTGCTGGTACTGGCCTATGCCGAGGTTCTTGGGGTCGATCTTCACCAGCTCGGACAGGGGATCCATCAGGCGTCGTCCTATGCTGACTGCACCGCGCACGGTAACGTCCTCGCCGGGAAACTCCTCCCGGGCGATATCGGAGGCGCTGTAAATGGACGCGCCGTCCTCGCTCACCGTCCACACCTTGCAGCCATCGGGCAGATGCACCTTGCGGAAAAAATCCTCAGTCTCGCGGGACGCAGTGCCGTTACCTATGGCTATGGCTTCGATGCCGTATTTCTCGAGCATTGACTGCACCGCCATGAGCGACTTGACCTTTTCGTTCTGCGGCGGGTGCGGGAAGATGATAGTATGATAGAGAAGGTCTCCCCTTTCATCGAGGCAGGCGATCTTGCAGCCGTTGCGGAAGCCAGGGTCGACAGCCATGGTGCGCTTCTCCCCCACCGGCGCCTGCAGCAGCAGCTGACGCAGGTTCTCGCCGAATATCCTGATGGATTCGACGTCGGCGCGCTCCTTGGCCTCGCGTATCACCTCGCCGCTGACCGACGGCTCCAGCAGGCGCTTGAATGAATCGGCTACGGCTTCCTTGATCTGGCCTGCCAGCGCGCCGCCGGGATAGCCCTGCGCCTGACAGAAATCATAGTAGATCTTGTCGCCGCACTTTTCGGCATCGGAATCGAGTCCTATGGTCAGGAAACCCTCGCTCTCGGCCCTCAGTATTGCCAGCAGATTATGCGACGGCATGCGGTCCAGGGGCATTTTGAAGTCGAAGTAGCTGCGGTATTTGGCAGCGTCGGGATTGTCCTTGGCCGCCTTTGTGGCCTTGGCTTCGAGCCTGCGGGAACGGAAGATGGAACGGAGGTCGCTGCGTATGGCAGCGGTCTCGCTGAGGCGCTCGGCGATTATGTCGCGTGCGCCGGCCAGGGCGGCCTCGGCGTCTTCGGCTCCGGCCTTGCCCTTGAGGGACGGGGAACCCTTGACATAGGCTTTGGCGCTCGCAAGCGGATCCCTGGTACGGAGGTTCCACATCAGGTCGGCAAGCGGCTCAAGGCCTATTTCCTTGGCTGCGGTGGCCCGGGTGCGGCGCTTGGGCCTCCAGGGGAGGTAGATGTCCTCGAGTTCGGTGGAATTCACGCAAGCCTCGATGCGTCCGCGGAGCTCGTCGGTGAGCGCGCCAGCTTCCTCTATGTTCTTGAGTATGGTAGCCTTGCGCTTTTCCATCTCGTCGAACACGTCGATCCAGTGCTTGACTTCGGCAACGGTGGCGTCGTCCATTCCGCCGGTCTTCTCCTTGCGGTAGCGGCTGATGAACGGAATGGTGTCGCCATTCGCGAACATGTCGGCGCAATTCTCTATCTGCCAGACTTTCGCTCCGACAGTTACGGCTATTTGCCTGAGGTATATCTCTTTCATTTCCCGAATTTGCGGAAGCGGAGACGGATGACGCCCCAGAAGGCTTCGCCGAAGATGCTGCCCGACATCTTGGATGTGCCCTCGCGGCGGTTGACGAAGATCACCGGCACCTCGGCGATGCGGAAACCTAGCTTGTAGGCGGTGTACTTCATCTCGATCTGGAAGCCGTAGCCCTTCATCTGCACACCGTCAAGGTCGATGGTTTCCAGCACCTTGCGACTGTAGCAGATAAAGCCGGCGGTACTGTCATACACCTTGAATCCCAGCACCTTGCGAACGTATACCGAGGCGAAGTAGGAGATGATGATGCGGCCGATGGGCCAGTTCACCACGCTCACTCCGTTGGAGTAACGGGAGCCGATGGACATGTCGGCACCGTCGGTGCAGGCCTTCATGAGGCGCGGCAGGTCGGAGGGGGCATGGGAGAAGTCGGCGTCCATTTCGAACACGTAGTCGTAGTCGTGCCCGAGCGCCCACTTGAATCCGGTCAGGTAGGCGGTTCCCAGGCCGAGTTTACCGGAGCGCTCTATGAGATGCAGTCCGGGGAACTCCGGCTGGAGGCCCTTCACGATTGCGGCTGTGCCGTCCGGGGAACCGTCGTCGATGATGAGGATGTCGTATTCCCCATCCAGCGCCATAACGGCACGGATTATCTTCTCTATGTTCTCGACCTCGTTGTAGGTCGGAATGATTACCAGATTCTTCATATCAGCTCACTTTGCCTTTGCCTCCGGGCTTGTAGTTGCGGAGGAAGTCTTCGAGACGGATTTCGCCGCCGCGCACGCCGCGTGCGACGGGATCCATGGGCGTGCCAACGGGCTCTCCAGTGAGTTCGTCGTCGGGAGGACCAAGTATCTCGTCGATAAGGGCGAACGACTGCTCCAGCAGGTCGAGGGCGTGCTCGGCGCGGGCGCGCTGCTCTCCGTCGGCGATGTTGCCAAGGTCTTCGCGCATGGGCAGGCGGGTGTCAATCTCGCCTACGCTGCGCTCAACTTCGAGCGCCACGTCTTCGACGGTGTAAAGGACTTCCTTTATCTCTTTCAGGCGCCTGATTGCCTCCTGCAGGGCCTTTATGTCTTCGCTGTATCCCATTATTCCATCAGTTTCTTGTACTTGAAACGCTTGGGTTCCGCGGCGCCGAGGCGCAGCTTCTTGTTCTCTTCGTATTCGCTGTAGCTGCCTTCGAAGAAGTACACCTGCGAGTCGCCTTCGAACGCCAGGATGTGGGTGGCGATACGGTCGAGGAACCAGCGGTCGTGGCTCACCACCACGGCGCATCCGGCAAAGCCGTCGAGGCCCTCTTCCAGTGCACGTATGGTGTTGACATCCACGTCGTTGGTAGGTTCGTCGAGCAGCAGCACGTTACCCTCGTCCTTGAGAGTGAGGGCCAGGTGCAGGCGGTTGCGCTCGCCTCCTGAAAGCACTCCGCAGAGCTTTTCCTGGTCGGCGCCGGAGAAGTTGAAGCGGCTCACCCAGCTGCGTGCGTTGACGTCGCGACCGCCCATGCGTATCCATTCGGAATTGCCCGCGATGGTCTCGTAAACCGTGAGGTCGGGGTCGATGCGCTTGTGCTGCTGGTCAACGTAAGCGAGTTTGACGGTGTCGCCTATCTCGATGCTGCCGGTGTCGGGAGTCTCGATGCCCATGATGAGCCGGAATAGGGTGGTCTTGCCGGCACCGTTGGGGCCGATGACGCCCACAATGCCTGCAGGCGGAAGCTCGAAGCTGAGGTGCTCGAAGAGGAGCTTGTCGCCGTAGGCCTTGCTGACGTCGTTGAAACGTATGACCTTGTTGCCGAGGTGCGGGCCGTTGGGGATGTAAATCTCCAGCTTTGCCTCCTTCTCCTTGGTATCGGCGGACGCCAGCTTCTCATATGCGCCCAGACGGGCCTTCTGCTTTGCCTGGCGTGCGCGTGGAGCCATGCGGACCCATTCGAGCTCGCGCTCCAGGGTGCGGCGGCGCTTGCTTTCCTGCTTCTCCTCCATGGCCAGGCGCTTGCTCTTCTGCTCCAGCCAGCCGGAGTAATTCCCTTTCCAGGGGATGCCCTCTCCGCGGTCGAGCTCAAGTATCCAGCCTGCCACGTTGTCCAGGAAATAGCGGTCGTGGGTAACGGCGATGACGGTGCCCTTGTACTGCTGCAGGTGGGCCTCCAGCCACTGGATGCTCTCGGTGTCGAGGTGGTTGGTGGGCTCGTCGAGAAGCAGCACGTCGGGTTCGCGGAGCAGCAGGCGGCAGAGGGCCACGCGGCGGCGTTCGCCTCCGGAAAGGGTGGCGATGCGCGCATCGGGCGGAGGGCACTGCAGGGCGTCCATGGCTCGCTCCAGCTTGGAATCTATCTCCCAGCCGTCGCGGTGCTCGATGAGTTCGGTGAGCTCGCCCTGGCGCTCGATGAGAGCGTTCATCTCGTCGTCGGAGAGAGGTTCGCAGAACTTCATGCCAATCTCGTTGTACTCGGCAAGCATGTCCACAACCTCCTGCACACCCTCCTGAACCACTTCCAGCACGGTCTTGTCGGGATCCATCTGCGGTTCCTGCTCAAGATATCCGACGCTGTAGCCGGGCGCCCAGACCACTTCGCCGCGGGTAGGTTTCTCAACCCCGGCGATAATCTTCAGGACGGTCGACTTGCCGGCTCCGTTAAGGCCTATGATGCCTATCTTGGCGCCATAGAAGAAGCCAAGGTAGATGTCCTTGAGGATGACCTTGTTGTTGTGGGGGAGGATTTTGCTCACCCCGTTCATCGAGAAGATTATCTTTTCGTCTGCCATGGCGCCTGATTATACTTACAGTGTACGCTTGATTTCCACAATCTGGAAGGCTTCGATCACGTCGCCGTCCTTGATGTCGTTGTAGCCTGCAATGCTCATGCCGCATTCCTTGCCGGCGGGAACCTCCTTCACGGAGTCCTTGACAATCTGCAGGGAGCCGAGCTCGCCGGTGTAGATCACGATGCCGTCGCGGATGAGGCGGACCTTGGACTTCTGGATCATCTTGCCGTCGCGGACGATACAGCCGGCTATGGTGCCGACCTTGCTGATACGGAAGGTCTGCTTGACCTCGGCGGTGGCGATGACCTCTTCCTTCTTCTCGGGCTCGAGCATACCTTCTATACCGTCCTTGACCTCGTTGATACAGTCGTAGATGACGGAGTAAAGCCGGATTTCGATGCCCTCGCGGTCGGCGCTCTTGCGGGCCTCGACGGAAGGACGCACCTGGAAGCCGATGATGACGGCGTCGGACGCCTCTGCCAGCAGCACGTCGGATTCGGAAATGGCACCGACGGCCTTGTGGATGACGTTGACACGCACCTCCTCGGTGCTGAGCTTGATGAGGGAGTCGGACAGCGCCTCCACGGAGCAGGTCCGCGTCAATGTCATCCACAAGGCTGTGGGCGGCATCTCCGAGTCCGATGTCCTGCTCGCTGAGGCTTCTGACGCCGTGATCGTAGGCTTCCAGGACCGTCCTACGCCGGTGGATCGGATGACCGCCGACCGCGAGGGCAGCGTGGTCTGCCTCTGCTCCGTGATCTACGA
>JAEELG010000086.1 GCA_016288775.1 Bacteroidales bacterium
AGGTTGCAAGGTGGTTGCCGTCATGGACAACGTCATCCCCCACGAGGCGCATTTCTTCGACAAACCGCTCACCAAATGGTTCCTTAAAGGGGTTGACGGATGCGTAACCATGAGCGACGAGGTGGCCTCCGACCTTCTCCGGTGGAAGCCGGATGCCCGCCACGTCGTGCTTCCCCACCCCCTGTACACCCATTTCGGCGAGCCGGTCTCAAAGGACGAGGCTCTCGCCCGCCTGGGGCTCGACTCCGGCAGGAAAACCCTCCTGTTCTTCGGACTGATACGCAAGTACAAGGGGCTCGACATCCTGCTGCGCGCATTCGACACGCTACCTGACGATTATCAGCTGGTGATAGCCGGAGAGCCTTACGGCGACTTCTCGGAGTACGCCGCGCTCATCGGCGCCAGTCCGGCCAGGGAGCGCATAAAACTGTTCGACACTTATATCCCCGACTCGGAGGTGAAATTCTTTTTCAGCGCCTCCGACGCGGTGGTACTCCCCTACCGCAGCGCAACCCAGAGCGGGGTGAACGCCCTCGCCTGCAACTTCGGCGTGCCGATGATCGTCACCGACACCGGCTCCCTCAGGCGCACAGTGGAGGGCCGCGGCACCGGCCTGGTGGTCGACAAAGCCGAACCGGAAGACGTCCGCGAGGGCATCCTCAGCTTCTTCGGCACTCCCGGCCTGCGCGAAAAATGCATTGAATCGATACGCGGAGAGAAGGCCCGGCTGTCGTGGTCCGAATTCTGCAAGAGTATTATAGGTTTTACGGAATCGTTATGAAAAGACACCTGCTTGCAACGCTGGCCTTTCTGATGCTGCTTCCGCTGAGCGCGTGCGCCCAGTGGTATCTTTTCCCGGGCAGCGGGGCCTCCAGGGACAGCACCGCAGCCACACGGCGCGACACCGTGATCGTCAACCGGGGCGACGTCATCATCGACAGCGTCCTGGTATCCCAGCGCGACACTCTGTTCTTCGACATACCAATCGACGAGGAAGAGCGGACCGCGGTCACGAAAGTGTCCCTTATCCTCCCCATGAAGAGTACCGCCACACCCAACAGCAACTTCCTAGATTTCTATTGCGGAGTGCTGATGGCCGCCGACGAACTCAGCAGCGAAGAGCGACGCTACGAACTCACCGTCTACGATTCCACGGTAGAGATGCCGTCGGCCCTCGACATCGAAATGAGCGACCTGGTAATAGGCCCCGTGAATTACGACGACATGCTGCGGATCCTGCCCAGGACGCGCGGCAAATACATAATCTCCCCCCTCGACCCCAAAGTGGCGCCCCTGACTGAAACCCACAATGTCATACAGGCCCCCGCCGGATGGGACGACCAGGTGGACGAACTCGTTCGCTGGCTCTCCGACGACCTCCGTGGAGGAGACGCAGTGGTACTCCTCCAGAGCGTATCGGACAAGGGCGGCGAGATCACCGACCGCATGGCAAAGAAGATGGGCGAGGCCGGAATAGCCTATACCGTGAGTTCGGAGCCCGAATCGATGGAAGGGGCCGTCCGCGGCACCTGCCGCTTCGTAATCGCTTCCGAAAACGACGAATTCTGCGCTTCCGCGATTCGCGAAATAGCGCTCATGAACCTGCGCGGCGGCCGCAATTCCGTTTACAGCACCTCCAAGCTGCGCTCGCTCAGCGACCTTGAGGTGGAGAGCCTCCACGCAGCCGCCACCCGCATCACGGCGTCGTATTATGCCGACCCCAAGAGCGCCGAGGTGGTAAAATTCGCCGAGCGCTACCGCAAGCTGTTCAAGGGTGAGCCCGGACAGTGGGTTTACCAGGGATACGACCTCATGAAATACTTCGGCGCCCTGCAGGCCGCGGAGCCCGAACTGTGGTTTGAAGAAATCGCCGCCACCCCCGGCAGCGGCCTCCAGACCGACTTCCGCTTCGACTACACCGGCAAGAACAACACGGCTGTGCGTCGCCTGCGGTATAACTCCGACAATACGATATCGATCATACGCTGAACATGGAAAAAGTCAGATGCCTCATAATCGGCGGAGGCCCCGCCGGATACACCGCGGCTATCTATGCCGCCAGGGCGGCTCTCTCCCCCGTGCTTTACGAAGGCATGGAACCGGGCGGGCAGCTCACCACAACAACCGTGGTCGAGAATTTCCCCGGCTTCCCCGGAGGAGTCGACGCCAACGCCCTCATGGCCGACATGCGCTCCCAGGCGGAGCGGCTCGGAGCCGACATCAGGCGCGGAACGATCAGCGCCGCCGACCTCTCCAGGCGCCCCTTCGCCATCACCGTGGACGGATGCACTGAGATTGAGGCGGAATGCCTGATTATCGCAACAGGCGCCACTGCAAAATACCTCGGGCTGCCTTCCGAGCAGAAATTCCGCGGCCTCGGAGTGTCGGCATGCGCCACCTGCGACGGCTTCTTCTACCGCAAGAAAGACGTTGCCGTGGTAGGCGGAGGCGACACCGCCTGCGAAGAGGCCACCTACCTTGCAGGACTCTGCCGCAAAGTGTATATGATAGTGCGGCGCGACGTGCTGCGCGCATCCGTGGCGATGCAGGAAAGGGTTAAGAACACTCCCAACATCGAAATCCTCTGGAACTGCAATACCCGCGAAGTGCTGGGCGACGCCTCCGGAGTCACCGGAGCCCGCCTCGAGCGCAAGGACGGCGAAGTGTTCGACATCGCAGTCGACGGATTCTTCCTGGCCATCGGCCACACTCCCCAGTCGGCGCTGTTCGCTCCCTGGGTACATACCGACGAACAGGGCTACATAATCACCGACGGACGCAGCGGAGCTACCAACGTCGAAGGCGTATTCGCCGCCGGAGACGTGCAGGATCCCCGTTACCGTCAGGCAATCACGGCCGCGGCATCGGGCTGCAGGGCCGCTCTCGACGCAGAAAAATTCCTCAAGCAATGAAAACCATCCTCAAGATAACGGCAGCGGCGCTCGTGGCGCTCGCCCTCTCATCCGCCTGCAAGAGCCAGTATGAACTGCTGCTCGAAGGCAATGACACGGAGGCAAAATACGCCGCCGCATTCGATTATTTCAACGCCGGCAAGTACAGCAGGGCCAGCCAGCTGTTCGAATCGCTGTCGGTCATCACCAACGGTACCGCCCGCGACGACACGGTCCAGTATTACTGGGGCCTCAGCAACTACCGTTCAAAGGATTACTACACCGCCGAGACCAACTTCGAGCGCTTTATCCAGAACTATCCGCGCAGCGAATTCGCCGAGTCGGCGGAATTCCTCAGGCTGGACTGCCTCTACCGCTCCACTCTCCGTTACGAGCTCGACCAGACGCCCTCCTACAAGGCTATGACGGCCATCAACGAGTACCTGATGAACCACCCGGATACCGAGTACCGTGCGGTATGCGAGCACATGCTGGACGACCTCGAGGAGCGTCTGGACCACAAGGCCTTCGACAATGCGTACCTCTATTACAAGATGGAGGATTACATCGCAGCCCGCGTCGCCCTGCGCAACGTGCTGAAGGACGACGCCGACAACCGCTACCGTGAGGACATCCTGTTCTATACCGCCATGGCGTCGTACAAGTACGCCGAGATGAGCGTGCCCGCGAAGCAGAAAGAGCGTTTCCTGGTGTTCTACGACGACTATTACAACTTCATCGGAGAATACCCCGAATCGGAGAAGCGCAAGGAACTCGACGACCTTTACAAAAAGGCGAAAGAAAAATATTGAAACTTTGCGCAGGACACGCTGCGTATTACCGATATGGAAAACAAAATACCCAACAACACCATTACGCGGGACATCAAGGATCTCGCCGCCCCCACGGGCAACATTTACGAAACCACCGTCATCATAGCCCAGAGGGCAAACCAGATCGCACTCGCCGAAAAGAAAGAGCTCAACAAGAGGCTCGAGGAGTTCCGCAACGAGCGCGACACCATGGAAGAGACCTTCGAGAACAAAGAGCAGATCGAGATCTCCAAGTACTTCGAGCGCCAGCCCAAGCCGGGTCTGGTGGCAGTATCCGAATTCGAGGACGGGGAACTGTCCTATCGCTTCGCAAAGGCAGACGGCAAGACCGAATAGGCGCCTGCCATGCTGCGGAGCCTCCACATACGCAATTACATCCTGATAGACTCTCTGGACATCAAGTTCCCGGAGGGTCTTGTGATCATTACGGGACAGACCGGTGCGGGCAAATCCATTCTGCTCGGCGCCCTGGGGCTGCTCGCGGGTGACAAGGCCGACCCCGGCGTAATCGGCGGGGGCGCGGAAACCTGCGTGGTGGAAGGCGAATTCGACACTCCTGAAGGACTCAGGATCATACGGAGGGTCATCTACAACTCCGGAAGGTCGCGCAGCTTCATCGACGACTGCCCCGTGCAGCTCCAGGAGCTTTCCGACCTCTGTTCCAGACTGATAGACATCCATTCCCAGCACCGCAGCCTGCTGCTCACCGACAAGCAGTTCCAGCTCTCGCTGCTCGACCATTACGCCGGGTGCGACGGTGCCGCAGCAGAGTGCCGGAAGCATCACCGTGAGGCGGCGGCGTGCCTGAGGGCGCTCGAAGATGCCCGGGCGAAGTTGGATCGCAGCCGGTCCGAGCACGACTACAACGACGCCCAGTTCCGGGAACTGGAAGCCGCGGCCCTGCGCGAAGACGAACTGGAGTCGCTGGAAGAGGAACAGCAGGCCCTCGCCAACTCCGAAGAGATACGTGAACGGCTTTCCGCCGCCCTGCAGTGCTGGCAGCCGTCCGACCTGCCTGGCATGGACGCCTCTCTCCGTGAAGCCCGCAAGTCCATCGAGCATGCCGGGAAATACGTTCCCGCGATGCAGGAACTCGGAAGCCGGCTGGAATCGGCCCGCATCGAGCTGGAAGACATCTTCGCCACGGTTGAAGACGCCGCATCCCGCAGCGAGAACCCCGGAGAACGGCTCGAAAAAGTGGAGGAACGCCTGTCGCTGCTGTACCGCCTCATGCGCAAGCACGGCTGCCGTTCCATAGAGGAACTCATGCAGGTGCGCGAACGCTTCTCCGTCGCCGTATCGGGCAGCGAAGAGCTGGAAGAAGAGTGCCTGCGGCTCGAAAATGAGCTGGAAGGCCTGCGCAAGGCACACGCCGCCGACTGCAAGGCGCTGCATGAGGCCCGTTCCGCCGCAGCTCCACGCTTCGCCTCCGAGGTGGAGGGCTATCTCCGCTTCCTCGAGCTCGACAGGGCCAGCTTCGAAGTGGAGCTGACCGGTGCCGAACCGGGCGCAAGCGGCAGCGATTCCGTTAGTTTCAAGTTCGCTTCAGACGGACGCGCCGGCGTGGACGTAGCCAAGTGCGCATCGGGCGGAGAGATCTCCCGTATCATGCTGAGTCTCAAAGCCATGATGGCCCGCTTCGAAGGCATGCCCACCCTCATCTTCGACGAGATCGACAGCGGGGTTTCGGGCAGCGTGGCCGACAAGATGGGCTCTATGATCTGCGAAATGGGAAGCAGCATGCAGGTGATTTCCATCACCCATCTGCCCCAGGTGGCCGCAAAGGGCAGCGCCCATTTTGTGGTCTCCAAATCCTTCGACGACGGCCGTTCCCGTTCAGGAATAGCGCGCGTGGAAGGCGAAGACAGGGTGCGCGAAATCGCACGCCTGCTCAGCGGCGCAAGTATCACCCCCGAGGCGCTCGCCAACGCCCGGTCCTTGCTTGGAGAGCTATGACACGCCGCATCCGCAAGCCCGTCAAGACTCTCGACACCTTCAAGAGGCTGCTCGACGCCCAGGGCATGAAGGCCACGCCCCAGCGCATTGCCGTGCATACGGCAATGATGGAGCTCACCCACGCCAGCGCGGAAATGGTTTACGAACACGTAATCAAGTCCGGTGCCTGCAACATAAGCCAGGTGTCGGTGTACAACACCCTCTCCGACCTCGCCGCCAAAGGCATTTACGCCCGGCGCTACAGTTCCAACAACAAGATGTTCTTCGATATCAACACGTACAAGCATGTGCACCTGTACGACACCCGCAACCACGAGATCATCGACGTCGAAGCAGACGACCTTGTGGAGCTTGTGGAAAACGGTCTCAGGGGCAGGCGCTTCCGCGGATACAAGACCGACGGCATCGATATCCAGATTATTTGTCATCCGACCAGAAAGAAACTGATATGAAAAGAATACTTCTGTTTTGCATGGCGGCACTGCTTGCAGTGTCGTGCAACGATTTTCCCGAAATCCTCTACCAGGGGCTCATGTTCGGCGACATGACCGGACCGTCCAGCTTTCATGCCGACGACGGGCGCGACTACCAGTTCACCAACATCACGTCCGAAGCCGGACTCCCCTCCGAGGGCCGCGTAGTTGCGTTATTCAATGCCGTCGAAAAGGTGGAAGGCACCGATAACGTGTACAGGGCTGAACTGCTCAACTTCAATATTCCCGTGTCGAAGGCACCGGTTCTCTGCCCCAACAAGGCTGACGCTGATTCCCTTGGCACAGACCCCATCGCCCTCGAAGACGGCTACTACGGAGGAGGATGCCTGAACCTGGTATGCAAGGCCATTTTCGGTACATCCAATGAGATCAAGCATATCATCAACCTTGCGGTCGACACCTCCGTCGCATCCGACACCCTGCACCTCTCGCTGCGTCACGACGCCCAGTCGGACAAGATGTCGGTAACCGAGATGGAAGATTATTACGAAAAGTCTTTCTACGCCTCCTTCCCTATGGGCGACCTGATTCCCTCAACCGGCGAGAAAGTCATAGAATTCACCTGGTACTGGGATAACCAGTGGCAGAAAGCAATCAAAATCATCAAGCAATAACCATGGACAAAGCGACAGTCAAAAAGTACAATTACTGGCAGTGGCGCACGCTGATCATCCTTATGATAGGATACGCCCTGTTCTATTTTGTGCGCAAGAATTTCAGTATCGCCATGCCGGCGCTGGAAGCCGAACTCGGCCTGAGCAAGACGCAGCTGGGTATCTTCCTGACGCTGAACGGAGTGATCTACGGAGTGTCGCGTTTCGTCAACGGTATGCTGGCCGACCGGTTCAGCCGCAAGCGCATGATGGCGCTCGGCCTGCTGCTCTCGGCCATAGTGAACATAGTCATAGGTTTCATCCCCGCCGTGAACGGCTTCTTCAACGTGCTTGACGCCTGCGGGAAAGCCACCATAGGTTTCGTGTACATCCTTGGCTCGCTCTGGCTGATCAACGGCTACCTGCAGGGCATGGGCTATCCCCCCTGCTCCTCGCTCATGGCTCACTGGATCAAGCCTTCAGAGCTTGCCACCAAGCAGTCCATCTGGAATGCTTCCCATTCCATCGGCGCAGGCCTTCTGGCCCTGATGATAGGAGGAATCCTCGGGCATTTCGGCAACTCCGCGTGGCAGTGGTGCTTCTGGGCGCCCGCGCTGCTGGCGGTGTTCGGAGCCGCCCTCATCTTCTTCGGGCTCAAGGATACGCCTGCGTCGGTAGGACTCCCGAATCCCGAGGATATGGACGTTCACAAGGAGCAGAACGCCCCCGCCGAGGAGGAGGATCCCGAGTTCACCAAACTGGCTTACAAGAAGTTTGTCAGCAAGATGGCCTTCGGCAACCCCATCATATGGATCATCGCCGTGGCCGACTTCTTCGTGTACGTGATCCGTTTCACCATTCTGGACTGGGGTTCTACCATCCTGGTACAGGACAAGGGGCTCGACATCACCCTGGCGGCATCCATCGTCGGCGCCTGCGAGATCGTGGGCGGCATCGTTGGCATGCTCGTGGCGGGATGGGCTACCGACAAGTTCTTCCACAGCAAGGCCCAGTGCACCAGCGCCATCTGTACCATCCTGGCCGTCGTGTGCCTGTTCGGATTCTGGCAGGTGAAGGATACGCCCTGGCTGTTCATAGCGCTGCTGGTACTTTCAGCGTTCTTCATCTACGGGCCGCAGGCCCTGCTGGGCATCGCCGCCTCCAACCAGGCAACCAAGCGCGCAGCGGCAACCGCCAACGGCATCGTAGGCATCGTGTGCTATCTCAGCCCCATCGTGTCCGGCGCCGTTTTCGGAGCCATCGCCGACAATCCCAACCTCGGTTGGAACGGTGTGTACGTGGCCGCCATCGCAATGGGTATCATTGGCACCGTGCTGCTGGCCATCCTCTGGAACAAACCCGCCGACGGCTATGCCAAGGCCGAGAAACTCCTTGAAGAGGTCAAGGCAGAGTTCGAAACGGCAAAGAAATAGGATATGCGCAGATTTTTAATAGTATCGCTGTTTATGATAGCCGTGTTCAGTTCCTGCGCTGCAGCAAAAGGGCCCAAGGGCAAGCTTATTTACTGCAGCTACGCCGCCGCCGGGGCCGGTGGCATAGGCACCGATTACTGCGAGCTGGTAGCCGACCCCGGCATCACGCCCAAAGTGGTTGTGGTGCTCGACGCCAACTGCCATTTTGCCGACGAACGCAGAAGCGAGTACGAAGTGGATGCCTCCGTGGTGGATTCGCTCCAGCGGCGGCTGGCCGAAATAAAGGTCTGGGAACTGGACGGTTACGACCTCGAGGAGCCGATTACCGGCGGGCATGCCTACCGCATCCATGTGGAATACGATTCCGGCGAAAAGATATCCGCACGCTGGTATGGCCACGGAGTAAAAAAAGAAGTCATTGGTGCCTATGGCATGATAGAACTGTTCTTCGGCCCCTGGAGAGACAGACTCGAAAGAGAGCAGCCCCAGAAGCCTTGAGGACAACTTAAAAATTATAACTATCTTTGCAGTCTATGAAACGGGTAGCTGAACTGTTGATCATAGCCCTCGCGGCGCTCTGCCTGTCATCTTGCGGCAAGTCTTTCAAGGACATCAAGGTGACTTCATGCGACGTCGTGTCCGTTTCGCCCAAAGGTCTTACGTCCTTCGACGCGGAGCTGAATCTTGGCGTGGACAACCCCGCAAGCCAGATTACCCTTTCCCAGATGAACGCCACCGTGAAGATGGACGGATCGCCCTGCCTCTACCTTACGGCCGACGACGTGACCGTGGCGCCCAGGACTGAGCAGAACTACTCCCTTCTGCTGCACGGACTCATGGACAGCAATTTCAATCCCTTCACCCTTCTCTCGCTGATCAAACAGCCGGATCTGTCGTCGATGACTGTCGACGTACGCTTCCACGGCGCACTCAAAAGCGGGATTGGCAAGGATTTCGAATACAATGACATTCCGTTGAAGAATTTGCTCGGCAATTTATGAAAAAGATAGCTCTCATATTGTGCGCAACCCTTCTCTCCCTGGGGCTCCGGGGCCAGCAGACGGAGAAGGCCGACAGCGTGGCCGTCTACGACGTATTCGAGAACTTCTCGGAGAACCTGAGCGTCATCCAGAGTGAAGAGGTTCACGCCGCGATGACGGCGCACGTCGACCGTAACGCCCGCCGTACCGCCGCCGGTCTTACCGGGCAGAACTACCGCATCCGCATATTCTTCGACAGCGGGCAGAACGCACGCGGGGCTTCGGAAGCCGCCGCCGCCCGTTTCCGCAGCCTGCACCCCGGAGTCGAAGTTACGCGCTCATTCACCAATCCGTTCTTCAAGGTCACCGTCGGCAACTATTCTTCCAAGGCCGACGCCGCGAACGCGCTCAGGAGTATCCAGCAGGAATTTCCCGCTGCATTTATAGTCAGGAACTGATGCTGAAGACAGGACTCGAACTCAAGCAGCAGCAGAAGCTTTCCCCTCTGCAGATCCAGACCATCAAGCTCATCCAGATGCCTATCCAGGAGCTTGAGCAGAAGGTGCGCGCAGAGCTGGAGAGCAACCCCGTGCTTGACGACGAACCCGATTCCGACAGTGACACCGAACCCCGCGACGTATCCATCGACGCTATCAAGGAAGACGGAGACATTCCCGCCTACCGCCTGAAAGTCAACAACTGGGGCAAGGATCCCAGACCCGAATACAACACCTTCTCGGTTCAGGAAGGCTTCACCCAGAGCCTCCAGCGCCAGCTTGGTTTCCGCGACCTCACCCCGCACCAGCGGGAGGTGGCGTCGTTCATCATCGGCAGCCTCGACGACGACGGCTACCTCCGTCGCGACATCGACTCCCTGGTCGACGACCTGGCATTCCGCGCCAATATCGAAACCACGCCTGAAGAGGTGGAGGAGATGCTCCGCGTGGTGCAGGACTTCGAACCTGTAGGCGTAGGCGCGCGCGACCTCCGCGAGTGCCTGCTCATCCAGCTCCGCAACCTCCGGCAGTCGCCCGAAGTCAAAACCGCCATCAGGATCATAGACGAATGCTTCCAGGACTTCTCCAACAAGCATTTCCAGAAAATCTGCAACAAGCTGGGCATTACCGAGGAAGAGCTCAAGGCCGCTTTCGGCAAGATAGTGAAGCTCAATCCCTCGCCAGGCGGGCAGGTGGACGACAGCTACGTCGACCAGTCGCAGCAGATCGTGCCAGATTTCATTCTGGACGAGCGCGACGGCGTGCTGGATTTCACCATGCCCCGCTTCAACGTTCCGGAAATCCGGGTGAACAAGAAATACGCCGACCTGCTGATGGACGCCAAAGGCTCATCGGAGCGCGCCCAGAAAGAGGCAGCAGCCTTCGTGAAACAGAAGCTGGATTCCGCCAAATGGTTTGTGGAGGCCCTGAAACAGCGCCAGAACACGCTCAGCAAGACCATGCGCGCGATCCTTGATTACCAGCACGATTATTTCCTCGACGGCGACGAGAGCAACCTGCGTCCCATGGTGCTCAAGGATATCGCCGACATCACCGGCTTCGACATTTCGACTATCAGCCGCGTGGTGAACAGCAAATACATAGAAACTCACTTCGGCATCTTCCCGCTCAAGTATTTCTTCTCCGAGGGCATGGAGAACAGCGAGGGCGACGAGGTCTCCACCCGCGAACTCAAGAAGGTGCTGCAGGAGTGCATAGACGGTGAAGACAAGCGCAAGCCGCTCACCGACGAACAGTTGGTGGTGGAGATGAACAAGCGCGGCTACAACGTAGCCCGACGCACCATCGCCAAGTACCGCAACCAGCTGGGCATCCCCCTCGCGCGCTGGCGCAAGGAAATCTAGCCGCTTTCCACAATCCGTTAATCTACAACCACTTCCCTTTAGTATCTGTGCGTAATTTTACCACAGATATTTTTGTTTATTGGCTTATAATCAGATAGTTACCGGAAGCGGGGACGGTAGCAGCCCACCCCTGTTGAAAACTTTGTGGAAAAAATTGTAATAAAATGGAACAAAGTGGAAAAATTCTTCTTATCTTTGCGATTGCGTATAAGAATTACTATGGTCACTTTTTACGGAAAATATCCCGCCAGGATCGACGACAAGGGAAGAATGGTCTTCCCTGCCGCCATCCGCAAGGATATGCCGTCGGGTGGCGATATGAGGTTTGTAATCAAAAAAAGTATCTATGACCCCTGCCTGGAAATGTACACGTTTGAAGAGTGGACCAGGCAGGCGGACAGGATCAAAGAGGGCCTGGACTTCTTCAATCCCGACCACGTCACGTTCTGGAGAGAATTCATGCGGGATGTGGACATTGTGGAACCGGACTCCAAACTCGGACGTATCTCCATCTCGCGTGAACTTCTTGACGCAATAGGTATTACCAAGGAAGTGGTATTCTTCGGCGTTGGTTTCAAAATGGAAGTTTGGGCGAAGGAGAGATTCGAATCCTCCCGCATCACGAACGACAGTTACATCTCCATCGCCAGAAGCCTCTCCCGCAAATAGGAGCAGGCGGAGATGAGCGAATACCACAATCCCGTATTACTCAGCGAAAGCATCGGCGCCCTGGTCGTAAACCGGGACGGCGTTTATGCCGACGCTACATTCGGAGGCGGAGGCCACTCCAGGGCCATACTCGAAGCCCTCTCCCCCAAGGGCCGCCTCATAGCCTTCGACCGCGACGCCGACGCGGCTGCAAACGCCCCCGCCGACCCGCGTTTCAAACTGATACACAACAATTTCAGATTCATACACAACTATGCTCTCATCGAGGCTCCCGACGGACTCGACGGGGTGCTTGCCGACCTCGGCGTAAGCTCCCACCAGTTCGACACGGCGGAACGGGGATTCTCTTTCCGCTTCGACGGCCCCCTCGATATGCGAATGAATGTGCAGGGCGACAAAACCGCCTCTGACATTGTCAATTCTTATACGCAAGAAGAATTGGAAAGGATCTTCAAAATCTACGGTGAGGTGGACAACGCCCGTAAGCTGGCTCAGCTCATCGTCGCGGCCCGCTCACAGGCGCAGATCCTCTCCACCGGCGACCTCGGCAATGCCGTGGCGGGAGCCCTGCCTTCTTTCGCGGAGCATAAATA
>JAEELG010000087.1 GCA_016288775.1 Bacteroidales bacterium
ACTCTTGAACGCAGACACCTTGCCGCCGGCAAGGCCGCTCATCGCCTTCTCGTAATTCACGTAAGGCACAACCTCGTCGTCCGGCACATGAAACAGACGTACGGGGCTCTGCGGCGACCATCCTGAGGCAAGTTCGTTCTTATCAAGCAGGCCTCTGAGGGTGGCATGCAGCGCCGAACCATCATCCTTCAGGGCCGGGGACAGGATATCGCTCATACGGGCGCTTCCCACAGCAAGTTTGAGATGCGCGTTGAGAAGTGACACCGAATAATCCTTGCTCAGCACCTTGTCAAGGAATGTATCCTTGCGGACCGGCTCCGACAGGCAGTCGTATGGATCGACGCCTTCCATTTCCCGGGGATATGCCTCCTTGAACGCAATGATGGTCATGGGCGCCGCCGCCGGGAACTCAATGTCATCCGCCGCCGTGTATGCGTCCCATGTGGCAGAGGGGCTGTACGGGCCTCCTCCGCAGTAGCTCGCTTTCAGCCGGAGTTGCCCCCTGGCATCCTCAGAAAGTGCGGTTTCTATATACTTGTGGACAGCCAGTGCAGACGCTCCGCCCTGGGAATAGCCCACGTTCACCAAGCCGCCGGCGAGGGAAATGCCCCTGTCGTGCAGGAGGCACAGCGCCGCGAACACGCCGTCGAGCGCATGGCGCGCCGTAATCTCACCGCAAAGATACGGATGGATGCGGTCCTTGCTCACTCCGAAGCCCATCATGTCAGGGAACACGGCCACGTAATCCAGCGCCGCCAGGCCCACCAGCAGGTCCTTTTCCATGGTGGGGCACTCCCGGTTCGAGCCTATAGTGGGATGGTTCACCAGCGCTATGCCCTTGGGCGAATGCGTGAAACCAACTCCGACGGGCATCACTATCCGCTCAGACAGGATGACCTCCTTTCCAAGCGCATCGGTGCTGGAATACGATACGGTGAAGTTCCGGTATCCCCATTCCGGGGCCTCGGATCCGCTCTCGGAGGCCATCGCCGCAGCCAGGACAGCATTCTTCTTGCTGCACTTCTGCTGCATCATCGAAGACACCAGGGATCCGTATACGCCGTCAGTGTCGTATGCCCAGGCGGGAAAGTCCGCGCTGGCGATGCCGAGCGAGTCGGTAACCGTATAAGCCACCGTCACAACCGGCTCTACCAGATTCGAGGTGCCTTCTTCGGGGTCGGGATTATCCGGATCCGGAAGAACGAAATACTCGCAGGATGCCAGCAGGACCGGCATCAGCAAAGCCAGAATCTTTCCGGGATGCATCATCAGCGCTCCCTCTTCCGTCCCTTCAGGGTGTTGATCTTGACAACACCGTTGGCAGCGCGGAAGCCGTAGATCGACGCCGAGGCGTCCTTGATTACCTCAACGCTCTCCACGTCCTGCGGATTGACGTTGGCGATACTCTGCACCTCCACTCCGTCCACGATGAACATCGGAGCCTTCGCCCCGTTGAAAGTGCCGATTCCGCGGATGAAGACATCGGTGCCTTCCACGATCAGTCCGGGCACCTTGCCGCGCAGGTAGTCGTAGATATTGGTATATCCGGTAACTTCGGCGTTGGAGGTTTTGATCTTCGACTTGCTGTTGACTTCGGAAGGGTCTTTTGTATTGTAAGGCATCCGCTGTGCGGAGCAGGCGGCGAGGGTCATCACCGCAACCAGGAAAACGACAATCTGTTTCATCATCAATAGTTTTGGTTTCACAAATATAAACTATTTATATAAAAAACACTAACTTTGACTCCATGAAGAGAGCAATCCTCGCCGTACCTGTTCTTTTGACGCTGGGCGCCTGCGGCTACCGGGCACCCATGTACAAGACGGTCATCACCGAAGACCCGTCCCGGTACACCAGCATCCACGAAGACTACCGCGAGCTCGCCGCCCTCATGACTTCCGACACCGGCATGCCGCCCACCGACAGCAACACCCTGTGCATCATCCCCGACCAAAGGCAGAAATGGGAGATGCTCAAGGGCGACCTGGAATCGGCCGGCGAATCTGTTTACATCGACCATTACATCTTCCGCCAGGACTCCAGCGGCACCATTTTGACGGACATCCTCAGGGACAAGCGTGCCAAAGGCGCCGACGTGCGCATCATAGTCGACAAGGCCGCGCACAACAAGGAAGACAAGGTCAAACTGGAAAGCCTCAACCGCGACAGCATCGACACGCGTTTCTTCTATAAGCCCAGCTGGCTGCAGGACTTTATCTGGCCCTCGAAGGCACCACATCGCGACCATCGCAAGATCGTGCTGATCGACGGGCAGACGGGCTACATCGGAGGACGCAACATACAGGACAAGTACTTCCTCTCCTGGAGGGATGCCGACCTTCGCATCAACGGCCCGGCCGTCAACGACCTCGGAGCCGTATATATGGAGAACCAGCAGCGCGTGGCGCCGGAGCTCCCGCCTGTGAAGGTTACCCCGGAAAGCGCCCGCAGGGCCGTTTCCGATACCGTAAAGGGCGCGAACCAGTTCCGGGGGAAGACGGTGCAGATCGTTCCCGAATCTCCCTGGGACAAGCACCTGCCCATACGCAACTGCTTCGAATGGGCCATCAACCACGCCAGGAAATACTTCTATTTCTACAATCCCTACACCCCACCGCCTGCATCCACCATCAAGGCGCTGAAAGCCGCCGCCGCACGCGGAGTGGACGTGCGCTGGATAGTGCCGGCCAACAACGACGTCATCCCGGCCAAGTGGATGGGCGAATCGCTCTACAAGGAACTGCTGAAGGCCGGAGTGCGCATTTTCGAATGGCAGGGCAACGTGCTGCACACCAAGGAGTTCATATCCGACGACCAGATACTGGCCATCGGCTCCGCCAACATGGACAACATGAGCTTCTTCCTCGACCTGGAGGTGGAGGCAATCGTTTATGACTCGGAAATGGCAGCAGACGCCCGAGAACTCTATCTTGAGGAGACGCGTACCCGCTGCCTGGAAATCACCCTCGACGAAGTGCGCCGCTGGAACATCTTCCGCAGGCTGCGCAACAACCTGTCACGCCTAGCCGTTGGAAGCATCACCTGAGCGCTAAAGTAGCTATTATCGGCGAATATCCCTATTCTTTTCCACCCTCTTGCTAAGGCCGATGGCGCCCACGGGGCAGACCAGGCGGCAGAGGTGGCATCCCACGCACTTGGTTCCCATGAGCTGGGGCCGCCGGGTTTCCGTATCGAAGCGGAGGGCCTGATGGCCTCCGTCGGCGCATGATATGGCGCAGCGGCCGCATCCTATGCACTTTTCGCGGTCGAACCTGGGGAAGACCACGGTCGTGCGGTCGAGGTCGGAAGGCAGGTAGAACTTTGGCAGCAGTTCGCCTACCAGGTCTTCCAGCCTGGTCACTCCCCTTTCGGCCATGTAGTTCTGCAGGCCGTCTATCAAGTCGTCGACGATGCGGTAGCCATAGAGCATAACGGCCGTGCATACCTGCACGTTGCGGCAGCCGAGCTGGATGAACTCCAGGGCGTCGCGCCATGTCTCGATGCCGCCTATACCGCTGTACTGGATGTTCTTCATCATGGGGTTCTTGACCATTGCGAGGATGTGGCGGAGGGCGATGGGCTTGACGGCCTTGCCGGAGTATCCGGAGCCCGTCTGGCAGCCGCTGACCTCGGAGCCCTCGCCCAGGGTAACGCTCTTGATGGTGTTGATGGCAGAAATTGCATCGGCCCCGGCGAAATAGGCACCCATGGCCGGCTGGGCGATATGCGCAATGTTGGGCGTCATCTTGGGAATGACGGGAATGCCGACGCTACGCTTCACGTAGGCCGTGAAGAAGGTCACGAGTTCGGGATCCTGGCCCACGTCGCTGCCCATGCCGCTTTCGCGCATCTGAGGGCAGGAGAAGTTGAGCTCCACGGCGTCACATCCGGCGGCCTCCGCCATCTTCGCCAGCTCTATCCACTCATCTTCCTTCTGGCCCATTATGGAGGCTACGACCACCTTGGAGGGGTAGTTCTGTTTCAGGCGCCTGAGTATGTCGAAGTCAACGTCGACGGGATTCTCGCTCAGCTGCTCCATGTTGCGGAAGCCTATGACTGTCTGCCCGTCCTTGACTGCGTCGAAGCGGGGCGAGACCTCATTGATATCCTGCATGCAGATGGTCTTGTAGAACACTCCCGCCCAGCCCGCTTCGAAGGCGCGCGCAACCATCTCATAGCCCGTGCACACGGCCGAAGACGCCAGGAAGAAAGGATTCTCGCAGGGAATGCCGCAGAAGTCGATTGCCAGCGACGGCTTGCTCCCTTCCGGGGCCGGCGAAGAGCCGTCCAGCGCCCTGGCGATTTCGCGCAGGCGTATGGGCATGTCGTAATGGATGCAGGCCTTCTCGGCGCGGGCCAGATCCTCGTCGGAACAGCCTTCCAGCCATCTGGAGGCTATCTTTTCATTGTCGAATCGAATTGCGCGGACGGCGCGGGCGGGATCTCCTTTCCCGCAGGCTTTGGTACAGGGCGCATCCTGGCAGAGCAGGCAGCGCGCGGCTTCTTCGTGTAGGTGCATAGCTGTTGAGTTTCACACAAATATAGCAATAAATCGCATTACAAGGGCATTTATATTGGATTTGCCGCCGAAAAAACCTAAATTTGTTACGCAAAACGATAACCAACAACCAACCTGTTAATTGACTCTATGTTAAGAAAACTTTTCGCTGTCTTGAGTCTGTTGCTTGTGGCCGGTGGCTTTGCCTATGCCCAGCACAAGATCTCAGGCAAAGTGACCGACGCCCAGGGCGAAGGCCTGGTCGGAGTGAGTATTCTTGTCAAGGGCACATCTTCCGGCACGGTAACCAATTCCGACGGCTCCTGGACCCTGGGAGCCGTGAAGGACGGCGCCACACTGGTGTTCTCCAGCATCGGCTTCGTCAGCCAGGAAGTAGCCGTCGACGGCCGCTCCGTAATCAATCTGCAGCTCGAAGAAGACCATCTCTTCCTTGACGAGACGGTGGTGGTAGGCTACGCCACCATGAAAAAACGCGACCTCATCGGTTCCGTTGACGCCGTCGGCAGCCAGGCGATCGGCAACAGGGCCGTGTCCAACCTGACACGCGCCCTCCAGGGCGAAATCGCCGGCCTCAACATCACATTCAACGACTCCAAGCCGTCCCACGGCGGTTCCTACAACGTACGCGGAACGGGATCCATCGGCGCAGGAGGCTCCTCGCTCGTGCTCATCGACGGTGTGGAAGGAGACTTCTCGATGGTGAATCCCCAGGACGTGGAAAGCGTGTCCGTGCTGAAGGATGCTTCCTCCACGGCCGTGTACGGTGCCCGCGGCGCCTTCGGAGTCATACTCATCACCACCAAGAAGGCCGCCAAGGGCCGCCCGGTGGTGAATTACAACGGCTCGTTCATAGTCAACCGCCGCACGGTCATTCCGGACGCCATCTCGGACTCCAACGAATGGCTGGACATCTGGATCGCAGTGTACGACGGCTATTACAACGGCTCCAAGTCGAGGCTCAACCATCTGGACAACAAGGCTCCATACTCTGAGGCCATTTACAACGAGATCAAGCGCCGCAAGGGAGACCCCAGCCTGCCCAAGGTGGAAGAGAACTACGACGTGCCGGGCTTCGGCTACGCCTACTACGACAACTTCGACTGGCTGGACGCTTTCTACCGCCAGTACCACTATTCCACCGAGCACAACCTCTCCGTGTCCGGAGGCAACGAGAACGCCGACTACTACATCTCGGGGCGCTTCTACGACTCCCAGGGCGTGTTCAAGGTGGGTAACGAGGACTTCAAGAAATACAACATCCGCGCAAAGGGTTCCCTCAAGATTCGTCCCTGGCTCAAGCTGCACAACAACATGAGCGTGAGCGTGGACGACACCTACCTGCCCCGCCAGCAGGCCGGACAGAGCGTCATGCGAATCATGGAGCACTGGGCCAACCCGATGGTGGGCCTGAAGAACCCCGACGGGTCCTGGACCCCCGCCGCAGTGGGAACCGGTTATGCCGCATACGCCGAGGGCAACAACTACCTCACCGACAACTACGTATACCTGAGGAACAAGACCGGCCTCGACATCGACATCCTGAAGGACGTTCTGAAATTCCAGGCCGACTATTCCTTCAACATTACCGACCGCCAGAGGGTGATAGTCCAGCGCATGGTCGAGTATTCCAAGTCGCCGGGCGTGTTCGTGGCCGAGAGCCCCACCCAGGGCGAAAAGCTCGTCAAGAACGACTACCACACCCTGTACCAGGCGGCCAACGCATATGCGACCTGGACTCCCAAGCTGGGCAACAAGCATTCCCTCACCGCCCTGCTCGGCTACAACGTTGAGTGGAGCGACTACCACACCCTGCAGGCCACCCGCCTGGGATTCACCACCCAGAAGCCCTCGCTGGCGCTGATGGACGGCGAAGCCACCGTCACCGAGGCCGGCAACCAGTGGGCGTTCATGGGAGCCTTCTACCGACTCAACTACAACCTCCTCGGACGCTATCTCTTCGAGGTCAGCGGCCGTTACGACGGCTCCTCGAAGTTCCCCACCTACAGCCGCTGGGGCTTCTTCCCGTCGTTCTCCGCCGGCTGGCGCATCTCCGACGAGCCCTGGATGGGCTGGTCACGCTCCGTCATCGACAACCTCAAGCTGCGCGTCTCCGCGGGCTCGATGGGTAATGGCAGCGTGGCTCCGTACAAGTACACCTCCGAGATGACGCTCTCGAAGGCCACCGACATCACCATCGGAGGCGAGCTCCCCATCGTCACCAGCGTGGCCAGCATAGTGCCGCAGTCGCTGACCTGGGAAACGTCGACCACCTACGACATCGGCCTGGACTTCGATATCCTCAGGAACCGCCTGTCCGCCACCTTTGACCTCTACCGCCGCAACACCACGAACATGTACACCGCCGGCGAGACACTGCCCGGCGTGTTCGGAGCCTCGGCGCCCAAGGGCAACAACGCCGAACTCCGCACCGACGGCTGGGAAGTGTCGCTCCAGTGGCGCGACCAGCTGTCGCTCGGCGGCAAGCCCTTCAGCTACAGCGTCAAGGGCACGCTATGGGACAGCCGTTCCTTCGTCACCAAGTTCAACGGCAACGACGGCAAGAAGCTCGGCACCATCGCCAACCTGATCGACAACACCGGCCAACCCGACTACTACGAGGGCATGGAACTCGGCGAGATGTGGGGCTACACCGTCGTGGGCCTCTTCAAGGACTGGGACGACGTGGCCAACTCCCCCACCCAGAACTTCAAGCAGACGGTCAACAACGACACCTACCCCGGCCAGGTGAAATTCGCCGACCTCGACCTCAACGGCGAGATCGACTACAACGGTCTCGCGGTGGACGACTGCGGCGACCTCAGCATCATAGGCAACTGCCTGCCCCGCTACCGCTTCGGCCTCAACCTCGCGGGCAACTGGAACGGCATCGGCCTGAACCTCTTCTTCCAGGGCGTAGGCAAGCGTGACTGGTATCCCGGCTACGACTCCGGATACTTCTGGGGCCGTTACGCCCGTCCGTTCTTCTACTTCACGCCTACCATCCACCGTCTGACCAACCCCACCGTGGCGCAGTTCGACGAGGAAGGCAACTGCACCAACTGGGACACCGCCTACTGGCCGCGACCCACGACCTACCAGAGCAACTCGCAAGACAAGAAGACCGTGCTCTCCATGCCCAACACGAGGTACATGCAGAATGCGGCATACATCCGTCTGAAGAACGTGGAACTCAGCTATACCTTCAACGAGAAGGTCTGCAAGGCCATCGGAATGCAGGGAATCAAGGTTTTCCTCAACGGAGAGAACCTCCTCACCTACACGCCACTTCACAAGTGGGCTCCCAACCTTGATCCGGAAGGCCTCGACGGGGGCGACAAGGACTTCAGCTCCAACGCCCTCAACGGAACGGCCTACCCGACCTTCATGTCACTGGCCCTCGGTGTCAATTTAACCTTTTAAGCAGGAGGAACGATCATGAAAAGATATATCACAGTTTTCCTTTCGGTCTGCATGCTCGCTACCGCATGCCAGGACTTCCTGACCAAAGAGAATCCGAACTCCATAGAGAGCGAATACTTCTTCAAGGATGAGACCTCCCTGTCCATCTACAGCAACTCGATGATCCGCACGTGGATGCCCGCCATCATCGACTTCATCAACGGCGACCGCTACACCGACACGCACGGCTGGGACGGACTGTACAATTTCTACACCGACAAGTACGACGTCGGCGACATGACGAGCTGGAGCTGGTCGTTCCTGAGAACGGTCAACTATTATCTGGAGCATATGGGCGACGCCGTGGTGGACGAGGACGTCCACAACCACTACGAAGGCGTGGGCCATTTCTTCCGCGCCCTGTTCTACATAGGCAAGGTGCAGCAGATAGGAGCGTGTCCGTTCTACGACAAGGTCATCGACCCCACCGACAAGGACGCCCTCTACAAGGCCCGCGATCCGCGTTCCTACGTGTGCTCGAAGATCCTCGAGGACCTCAACTTCGCATGCGAGAACTGCTCGGGCGACGCCAAGTACCTCGTGCGCTCCTCCTATGTGAACAAATACGTGGCGCTTGCCTACAAGGCCCGTTTCTGCCTGTTCGAAGGAACCTACCGCAAGTACCACGCGGTTGATCCTTCCACCGGCAAGCCCTGGACCGACGCGGAGAAGGCCGAAGGCAACATGTATCTCGACGAATGCGTCAAGGCCTGCGAGGAGATCATGAACGCCGGCATCTACGGCATCATCGACACTCCCGCAAAGCGCAGCACCCAGTACCGCGACCTCTTCACCAACGACGACGGCTGCGCCAACCTTACCAAGGAGTTCATCTGGGCCCGCGACTACGACGCCACCTACCAGGTCAACAACACCAAGTACTCCATCAACGACTACATGATCAACGCGCAGCACGCCCAGTACGCCTTCAACCGCGACTTCGTGATGACTTACCTGATGCTGGACGGCACGCCTTTCACCTCCAGGTACAGCGGCGAGAGCTACTACGAAGCCACCTTCCAGGAGGAGTGCGAAGGCCGCGACCTGCGTCTGGCGCAGACCATGCGCACGCCCGGCTTCACCCGCGACGGCGGCAAGAAGCACTACGCACCCGACCTGGTGTATTCCAAGACCGGATACCAGCCCGTCAAGTGGCTCTACGACCGCATCGACCTGGACGAGATCAACTCCGCCACCTACACCGACGTGCCGCTCATCCGCTATGCGGAAATCCTCCTGAGCTACGCGGAGGCCAAGGCCGAGCAGGGCAAGTGCACCGAGGCGGTGTGGAACGCCACCGTGAAGCCCGTACGCGAGCGTGCAGGAGTCAAGAGCATCTACCCCAAGACCGCCGATCCCTACATGGTGAAGTACTTCCTCGGCGAGGTGACCGACCCCGTGATTCTGGAAATCAGGCGCGAGAGGGGCATTGAGTTCACCATGGAGAACCTGCGCCAGCAGGATATACGCCGCTGGCACATGGGTGAGCTCCTGGTGCGCCCCAAGACCGGAATGTGGATCCCTTCCATCGAGACCGAACTCGACCTGGACGGCGACGGAGTGGCCGACAACATGGTATCCGCGAAGCTCACCGAAAAGGCGGGCCTGCACGTGCTCACCATCAATTACAACGGCTCTACCCTCTCCGGCACCGGGCACGAACTGTCTCAGGGCAACAAGGGCTACATACTTCCTTACCGCAAGAACCAGCAGCAGTATTCCTGGAGCGAGAAGAAGTACCTCTATCCCGTTCCCGGTCCCAGCGTGACCATGAACGACCAGCTGGACCAGAACGCAGGCTGGTAGAAAACGGACAAACACAAAACAAGACCATAACATGAAAAAGACAGCATTATTCATTGCTCTTTCGTTACTCGCGGCAGCCTGCACCGAAAAGCCCCAGGACGTGCCTTACGAGCTGTCGGCAAACCCGACCGTATTGGAGTTCGCACCCGAAGGCGGTTCCCTGACCGTGGCCGTTGCGTCCAACGGAAAATGGGCGACCACCACCGCGGATTCATGGCTTACCGTAACTCCCTCCGAGGGAGAAGGCAACGCCACCCTCACCGTGAGCGCTCCCAAGAACGAGACCGGCAAGGCCCTCAAGGGCACCTTCTCGGTGAACGGACCTTCCAAGAAGATCACGGTGTCCGTCACCCAGGGCGTCCCCCAGAACGAAGGTCCCGCGCCCGTGACCAAGATCACCGAAATCAAGACCGCCGACGACTGGAAGACCTTCGCCGACCTGCTGGAGGCCGAGAAGTATGAGGCTTCCGAGACCGTGAAGCTCGCCGCCGACATCACCGTCACCGAGCCCATCCCCGCGCTCACGTGCAACTTTGACGGCCAGAATCACACCATCAACATGACGATCGAGGAGAAGACCCCGTACACTGCAGACAATCTCAAGACCCAGTGCGCCGGCGTCTTCCGCAAGGTCGTCGGAGTCACTGTCAAGAACCTAAAGACTGCCGGATCCATCACTTCGTGTCCTCCTGACAACGAGAACGGCACCGATTACACCTATTACATCGGCGGTATCTGCGGATGGGCCGAGGGCAGCGCGGTTATCGACGGCTGCACCAACGGCATAAACATCACTGCGACCGCGTTCAACACCCATCACATGGGCGGCATCATCGGCCACGCGCTCGGTCAGGTGAAGGTGGTCAACTGCACCAACAAGGGCTCCGTGGGCATGTCCCGCAACGGCAAGGAGTCCAAGGCCTCCCAGATCGGCGGCATCTGCGGACACTGCGCCGACAATGCCGACATCGACTCCTGCACCAACGACGGCGCCCTCACCTATGACGGAGCAGGCACCGCCCGTATGGGAGGAATCGTCGGATACACGAACAACGTGGTCAACGCATCGTTCAAGAAGTGCACCAACAACGGAAGCATCAAGAACGACGCCACCGGATACTCCACCACCAAGTGGGCTTACGTAGGCGGCATCACCGGCTACTACGGCACGCCTACCGAGGGCTGCAAGGTGCTCTACGACGGCTGCGTGAACACCGGCGAAATCACTTCCGACACCGGCGGCACCCAGCTGCGTACCCGTCTCGGCGGTATCGGCGCACTCGCCGGCAACTCCGGCGGCACCTACACCTACAAGGACTGCAAGAACACCGGCAGCATCACCCAGACCAACGCCGACAACTCCGGCGCCCGCGCCCAGCTTGCAGGCATAGTGGCATACGCCGAAGTAGTGGCGACCGTGGTGGTCGACGGCTGCACCAACGAAGCCGAAATTACCACCAACTCCGCCAGTGTCAAATACGTAGGCATGGGCGGCATCATCGGCGGCGGTGCCCTGGAGTCCTCGAGCTTCACCAACGTCATCGTGGGTCCCAAGACCGTGCTCACCACCCTGCCCGGTTGCACCGTGGGCCTGATTGGCGGCGCCAACAGTGCCTACACCACCGCCGTGAGCGGAAAGGTTGCCGGTAAGATCGTGGCCGGTGACACAGCCACCCAGGCCGACGGCGGCAACTTCGCCGGAATGCTGTTCGGCAAGGAGCTCGGAAACGGCAGCTCCGTAACCGGAGTCTCATTCAATCAGTAGCATAATGCTGAATCGCTGTTTTGCAATCATTGCAGCAGCGGCACTTGCGTCGGTTCTGTCCTGCAACCCCGTTCCCAACGGGGAGCAGGACGAACCTGACGTAAAGGCCGAATTCACCGCGATGAACGGGCTGGAAGACCGGTCCGCTCCCGCCGAAGGCGAGAGCTTCGGCATAAGCTTCACGGCCACGGCCCGCTGGGAGAGTTCGGCCCCTTCATGGATGACCGTCACGCCCCCTTCCGGGGAAGCCGGAAGCCACAGCGTGGAAGTAAGCGTGAGCGCCGCCGCTGCCGGCGAGGAGCGTTCGGGATTCGTGCGCTTCACCTGCGGGGCCGACAGCCGCTCGATGCTGGTCTCGCAGGTAAGCTCCAGGGAACCGGTACCAGAAGACCTGTATCTCGACTCGTCCTTCTCGGACGTGATGCATTACAGCACAGGACGGCTCCGCACCACGTCGGCCGTGATGCAGAGCTTCGACATTGCAAAAGACGGCACCATCTTTTACACGCAGCTGAACAGCAAGTTCCGCGTGTATCTTTCTTGGGGACCGCGTAACGGCCGAAACCAGCCTTCGGAGTACATGACCCTAAACTTCACCGGGCACGGGTCCAACTTCACCATCGAGGAGGACGCGAACGGCCGCCGCTGGCTGTGGATGGACAACTATTCCAGCAAGAACGCCTCCGGAGAGTACTGGGGAGCCCAGATCGTCTCCCGTTTCCCCGTCAGGGCAGGTTCCACCCTCAACCCCGCCGACGGCGTGGAGAACTACTACTTCGGCGAGTCGAACATCTCCGTGGCGGTTGACTTCGAGGGCGACATGCTCACCATCCTGGGCATCTCGACCGGACGCATCAGGACCTACCGCCTCAGCGCCCTCAGGGCACTGCCCGAAGAGGACATCACCCTCGACGCGATTACCTACGGCGGCGAAAGCGGGGCGCCTGTTACGGAAAGGACAGTGACTCCTGTCGTCAAGGCAAGGAATGCCACCAAGGTCACTCCGCTGGGCGATTTCTCGATCTCGCGCGGCAAGTACGCCGACGGCTCCACCATCTCATGGCAGGGCTTCGACATCCACGGCGGCCTGGTGTACCAGGCCCAGGGCAACGGGCACGCCGACGGAACACCTTCGCCGGGATGGGTGCAGGTACGCAAGATCGACGGAACCACCGTGGTTCCGCTGACGACCATCAAGGCACTTGAAGACCTTAAGGCACTGAAAGACGCCGGCATCACTGATACCGGCTACATGGAACCCGAAGGCGTCAAATGGCGTAACGGGCTGATTTACTGCGGATTCGCCTCCAAGAACTCGGCCAACGAGCGCAGGGGAACGATTTTCAATTACAACCCCGCTCTCGTGCGCTGATCCTGCGAAATTCCTTCCACACATTTGCAATTTGCTTGAACTATATTTATATTTGTAACTTGCAAGCAAATTGCGCATGTTTTTGCAGACCCTAATATCGGCTTTTCTGGCCCTCCAGTTGGTCTTCCCCCTTGCGGGTGAAGACAGCGTGAGCGTGCGCGCGGGCGTGGACACTACGCGCACCCGCACACCGGTCATGGCCATCAGCACCAACATCCCCTACGACATCACCTGGATACCGGAATACGGAATCACCTCTATTCCCAGCTTCACCGCGGAGTTCTATCCCAGGAACGCGAAGCACTTCACCTTCGGCGCCGACGTTGAGTGGCCGATGTGGAAGCACTGGGACACCCACCGCTTCATGCAGATCAACAACATCACCCTCTGGACGCGCCGCTACTTCCCCAAACGGGAGGACCAGGAGCAGCGTTTCAAGGGCCTTTACCTGCTGGCCAACGCCAACGTCGCTCGCTACGGCATCGGACTTAACAGCAACAAAGGTTGGCTGGGAGAGGCCTTGGGGGCATCCCTGGGAATCGGCCACAAGTGGCTGCTTGGAAAGAGCCGCTGGTTCATAGATGTTGGTTTGGCTCTTGGCGTGGAATACGCACCATACGATGCATTTTTTTACGGCGGAGACGCAACGGGCTGGTATTATTACGACTATATCGGAGATCCGGAAGAGTTCCAGCTGCGCAACAAGCGCTTCTTCTGGGTAGGCCCCACCCGTGTATACATTTCCATCGGAGCAGACCTGTTTAACCACAAAAAGAAAAGATGAGAGGATGGCGGCTCATATCAGCCCTGTGGCTTATCCTGGCGGCAACCTGTAGCTGCCAGATAGATCCGCCGTTGCATTTCAGGAAGGCCGTGGATGCGGAGATTGTCCTTTCTACGAAAGTGCAGGTAGAGTTCATGTGGCAGGTGAACTGGGAAGCCATCTGGGACTTCGCCTGGGTGGAAGAGTCGCTGGGGCCCTTGTCCTACAAGGATCCCAAGAGCATGCGCCTGCACGTGTATACCCAGGGACTGGACGGGGAACCCATCTCGCACCAGACCCACAATTTCATGGGGCAGGAAGGAAGCGTCCGCGTTTTTGTGGGAACCCACAATTTCCTGTTCCATAACAACGACAGTCATGTCATCCTCTTTGAATCGGAGGATGACCTGGCGCCCATCCAGGCCACAACGCGCATCATCTCCCCCGGCCTCCGGGAGTCCGCCATAATTCAGACCATCGCCCAGAAATCAAAGGCCGAGAGTAATGATGACATCTATACCGGAGAAGAGCATGTGGCATATGCCCCTGACGAGTTGTTCTCCCTCTTTGACTGGGGCCACGTAATAACGGACGATTTGAGCACTTATGAATACATAGACGGCCGATATGTCCTGCGTATAAAGGGTGAGCTATTGCCTTCCACGTTCATTTACCTCATTCAGGTAAGGCTCCATAACAACAAAGGCAGGGTTGTTGGATGTGGTGGAGGCGCAGCCATCACCGGAGTCGCCGCTGGAGTGAATCTGGTAACACGGCAAACCTGGGATCAGACCGTGAGTATCCCCTTCGACATGTACATCAACAAGGAGGAAGATCCTGACCTGTTGGGAGGCCGCGTGATGAGTTTCGGCCTCAAGGGATGCCGCAATCCATACGGCACTGGCGGCAACGAGAAAGAGGCCGATGACGCCAGACACTATTTGGTATTAAGTTTGTCATATGACAATGGAGGATACAAAAATGTGAGAATTGACATTACGGACCAGTTCCAGGATCTCCCCACCGGCGGCGTGATTACCGTGGACCTGGACGTGAACGACTTTCCTCCTGACGATGTCCCGCCTGATAGTGGCGGCGGCGGTTTCCAGGCGCTGATTGGCGAATGGGGAGAGCAAACAGGAAGTACAACCATTATTAACTGATTATTCATTCTTGGCAGGGCTCTGTCATTTTGAGCGAAGCGAAGAGACACTATACAAAACTGAAAACTATTAATTAACAAACTATTAACATTTTTTATGCGTATGAAAAAGTTATTGATCATTGCAGCCGCAGCCCTTCTGGCCGCCGCTTGCGCAAAGACCTACGAGGTCAAAGAGACCACCACTCCGGCCATCGGGTTTGGAACTTGGACGGAGACCCTGACAAAAGCACACGACCCCAGTGGCAACCAATTTGGCACAGGGGACACTTTCAACGTGTATGGTTTTAAAACCATTTCATCAACAAGCACCGCTATTTTCGATGGAACGGTTGTTACGAAAGAGACCAGTGCCTGGACCTATGCCCCCAAGCGCTTCTGGGACCCGTCTGCCTCCTCTTATACCTTCTTCGCAGTTGCACCTGCAGGGTTAGGCGTTACTGCCACCCAGACCTCCGGAGCATATACTGGAGCGCTCACCAGCGGGGATGTTGAATTCCTTGGTGGTGATACGAATAAGGGCGATATCAAAGATGTCCTTGTCGCGGCGAAAAAGGAAGTTGCCAACGCTGACTTTGGCAATACTGTCAATCTGGATTTCTATCACGTTGCGGCGCTGCTTGATCTGAAGATTCAGAAACACAACGACCTCGAACTCCCCACCGGAGAAGATGCCAGCAACTACATCAAGGTTGAGGTCACCTCTGTCTCGCTTACCAACATTGACGGTACGGGCACGTTCAGCATCAGCGAGTATGGCGCCTCGGACCCTTATGCTCCGGTTTTGGGTGCTTCAACGTGGACCCCTAATACTTCTGCCGCGAAGAAGACATACAATCACACGAGTGGTTATGAGACGGTTACGCTTCCTACCGATGTCAATGCCGTTTCTGCCAACAGCCCGGATGCCCTTATCTCAAAGCTGGTTGTAATGCCGCAGACTTTCAGAGCCGAAGAAACTGATCATTCTACTGATCAGACGGTGAACATTGCCTACACCATCACAACATGTGAAAGCGGCAATTCATCATCGACTAATTATACAGCTTCATTTGATCTTAAAGAATTTGACACTGCCCAGGATTACAATAATACTTCCGCAACCTACATTGCCGGCTGGGCTCCTGGAACGCATTATACTTACATCATCACTATCGGCGCCAACGCCATCACCTTTGCTGCTACTATCGCGAACTGGACTGCAGCAACAGACAACGGCTATCACTACCTCCTTAACTAGTTTTAATGCTTAATCGCATCATACGCATGGCAGCTGTTGCGTGCACCCTGTCCATCCTGGCAGGGTGCACCGCAAAGCTGGACCCCGCGGAGGAAGGAGCCATCTCCTTCTCCGCCTGGTCCCCGCTACTGCGTGATGATGCCAGCACTAAAGCTACGACAGAAAGCTTTGTTTCCAACGACGACACCTTCTCGGTTTTCGGAGAAAAAGTATCTGCAGGCACACACACTGATGTTTTTATCGGGACTGTGGTTGGTCATGAATATCAGGAAGATGGTGGTATTGTCGTAAAAGACTCATGGAGTTACACTCCTGTTAAGTCTTGGAGTTGGAGTAGTTTGTCCGATTACTACGACTTTGTAGCCGTCTCTCCGGCCAACATTGGAACAGTAAAAGAAGATGCGGTTGGGAACCTGTCTGTTACCACTCATTATGATTATGACAACACATCGGAAGCCGCTCCTGCCGGTGGAGACAAGTATGACATTCTTGGCTCTACCTACAGACGCAGCGGTAGCGATCAGGCGACACGACAGGACAGAGTGAGCTTTGCTTTTTCCCATATGGGCAGCGCCGTGGCCATAAAGATAATAAACAATTCAACCAGCGCCGATGTTACGCTGAACTACTTGCAGTTCCAGAACTTGGTAGTAAGCGCCGATGCAAAAGTAAGTCTTGACAACTATGGCAGCACGGTGTTGAGATGGGCGAATCTCATGCCCAGTTCGAAGGAGGTTCGGCGTCTTTCCCCGGGCAAGACCATTAACCACGGGAATAACTGGACGAGCGAGTTCCAGATAATGATTCCTCAGAACCTGACTTATTACGAGCCAAAGTTATTGCTGAATTATACTGTGGCCGGAACGACAACCGATCCTGACGTGGAAATACCGTTAAATGGTATTGAACGCGATGACGGAACCCCTATAACTTCTTGGGAAATCGGAGTGAAATACATCTACATCATATCCATGCGGCTGGATGGCGGCTTATTGGTGACCGTCACGACTACGCCATGGGATTCTGTGGAAGCTGAAACTCCTGGTATTCTTATTTGATGCGAAGAAAACTGTTCATATGGATTTTGATTTGCTGGAGCGCTGTTTCATGCGCCCCGGAGGATAATCTCCGCGGCAGTCTTCGCATTGTGTTTGAAACCGGAGCCCTCCAGACCAGATCCGAAGAGCCGGATGGCGTTGTGGCCGACGGAGGAGGAATCTATATCAACGAGAGCGTCCCAGATCTTGTTATACTGGTTGCGAATAGCGATGGAGACATCGTGGCAACCTATCCCAGCAGCGGGAGAGGTGGAATTATAACCGGCAGCGTGGAAGGTACCCCTGAAGTTACCCAAACATCAGTTTCCTTCACGGGCCTTACAGGTGGTGCCTCCTATACGGTCTTTGCCTTTGCAAATACGCAAGGTCTTTGGACCATGAAGAACGGTGAGACCCCGGTGACTAACCTCACGGCGCTCACATCGAAAACCCAGCTCGAAGGGCTTCAGTTTGAGCCGGACGCTGAAGATTTGGATACGCACTCCTGCCTGAAAGTCAAGAACTCCCGTCTTCCCCTTTCGGCAAAAGGGACAGTAACCCTCCAAAGTTCCGGCAGCGGCGAGATTTCGCTGGCGATGCTGCGTTGCGTTGCAAAAGTGACGGCAGTTTTCGAGAACCAGTACGGGAGCGCGCTCACTTTATACGAATTTGCCAATACCTTCTACCACATGCGGCCAGGTACAGGTTACGTGGTACCGAACGAAAGCGATTTCCCGGTCTCCTGGGCCACGGCCGGGGATTTAAGCACCGTAGAGTCGACACTTAACCTTCCCGTTGATAATCCTGCTACATCATCTATCAGGGAAGATATTGTCACGAAGTCCTGGTACGTTTTCCCAAGCATCGGCCCCTATACTTGCGACATCAGTTTTTACATGGACTCGGAAAAAACGGATTATCATCCATACACCGGACTCCAGGTCCATGACGACCACGCCAGGGACATCCTCCAGTTGGCAAGGAACCAGCATTTGACCATTACCACCCGTATCAGCAAAGGCAAGAGCGTTTCCTTCAACTTCGAGGTAGCGGACTGGGACGGAAAGACAGAAACGGTCACTTTTAACTAAACGTGAAAAGTTATTCTCTCATATCAACCCTGGCAGCGGCGGCGCTTGCGCTGCTGGTATCGTCGTGCGCCCGCATCATGGAGGAAGATGTTTCGTGGGGAAACAATCTTCCGGAAGGTACGCCCATCACCATGCGCATCGATTTCGGGACAGATGACATGGTTGATCTGGATGTCTCTACTAAGGCTGAGGCACCTGCAGCTGATGAAGAACGCGTACACGACTTGTATGTGATGATTTTTTGCGATGGTGAAGGAGAGGGGCACGTCACTCGCGGACAGAAAATCTACGGCCGTTATTTTTCTTATGAACATTTACAGTCCAGCCTGAGCGATCTGGACAGTAGCCCCAACGAGGGTTGGTATGTAGAGAACCGTACCCTCGACAATTCAGTGACAAAGACGCGCGGTGCCGTAAAAATCTCCACCAAGGTCTGTTCCAGCGCCAAGCTGGTAGTAATCGCCAACGTAGATAATGGCATCTGCAATTTAGGCGATCAGGAAGACGTTCTGGACTATTTGAACGGTATCCGCACATATGATGAGTTACGACAAGCTCAAGTAAAACTGACCCAGGATATTGTTAATCGCAAAAACCTTTTCCTGATGTTGGGCGTTCCGGAAGACGGAGACGGGAATCCAAAGAATGTCAATACCGGGGTGATGGTATGGGGGTCTACTTCGCCTTCTACAACATACAACTCTGACTACCGGATATATCTGAGGCCTGTAGATGCCAAGGTCAAGTTCAAGATTCGCGTAAACGACCCGGATAATCTGACGCCCTATATCAGCGCTGCCAAGGCAGTGTACTGGGAGGTCTGCAACGTCCCCGACCGCTGCTATCTGTTCTCTGATTACGATGGGGGACGCGCCCCTGAAGGAACGGTGTATTTCGGCTCTGAACAAGCCTACTTTGAAGGTACCGTCGAAGATGGAGGCTCCACGTGGTACGTTTTCTCATTCTATATGCTTGAAAGCCGCTTTGCGGCGAAAGCTCACGCAGACCAATACCATCAGCGTGAAAAACAAGTAAAGACCAATACTGACAAAACCGGTTACGGGGGCTTTAATACCGAATATTACGTAGAAAACGGCGAATGGGTTTACGCTATGCCCAATGCCCCTTATGCGAAATTTGACATGATTCTCACCCTTACGCCCGCTGGTATTACAGCATTGGGCGGCAGTGTGAATCATGCCCTTACTTCAGATACTATTTATACAGTCCACCTGGGAGACTTCTCAAATTCCGACTTCGACGACTATAACACTTACCGTAGCACATGTTACACTTATGAGATCACTATCGTCAACTCCGGTAGCATCTATGCTGAAGTAAAGAATGACAATGAGGTCCAGCCCGGCCAGGAGGGCTACCTTCTTCTGACGGATGACGAGATTGTGAATGCAGACTGCCATTACGAATACCACTCGATTACCTTCACCTATGATTCCGAGACCTCGGCAGAGAAATTCTCCTGGTATGTGAAGACTCCTTTTACTTCTGCTGTTGGCGGTGGGCCTCAGAAGAGTAATAAAAACGTGGGCGGGGTTGACTACCCGGTTTATGATCCGCATGATACGGATGGAACCCTGCTTGATTACCGATGGGTGAAATTTGGCATCAATAAAATTGTTGATGATAAGTATAGCACCAACCGCTTAGCCTATCCGGGAGACGGTAAATATAACAAAGACTGGGGTGTAGGAGAGCACGGACCTTGGGACTCGCAGCACCCAGAGCTCATGGATATCAGCCAGCTGATTCAATATATCTTTGAGGAAACGAATAAAGAGACTGTGTCCCCAGGCACCAGCGACTTCAAGGCGGATGTTGTGAATGGGCCCAAATATATCCGTGCTACCATTTTTATTGATGAGTACTACTACGAGGTTGACCCTCGTGATGAAAGAGATGATCCTCCGGCCGATCCTAATCTATGGCGTTCGTTCGTGAATGCTCAGCCGCGCGAGATGCACATTCTCTCCAAGACTACGCAGAGCCGCGATCGCAAGAGCGACGTTATCGAATCCAGCCACTCTGTGATCCAGCAGTCAATCCAGACTATCTACAATATATACGAGCCCACCTTGCGGTCTATCTGGGGCTGCGAGCATGTGGATGAAATAAAACAGAAAGAGCCGGCCGGAGCCGGTGACTGGCTATATTGGCCGGAGAACTGCAGTGAGTCTGAGAGATCTGGAGCCAACACGGATATAGGGAAGGAGAATGGACGCCTGAATTCAGCCTATATTTGGGGATTGTATAATAGGCAGAATAATTCAGGCTCTATGACTACCCCGCTTCGCTATTGGAACAATTTCCTAAATTACGAAGTTGATAACAAGGTGCCTGAATTGCGGGATGATGATATCTCCGATGAATATGGCACCAGCCATCATTACCACGGCATGGCATGGTCGTGTCTTACCCGTAACCGGGACAATGACGGTAATGGGAAAATTGATAAGGAAGAGATTCGCTGGTATATGGCGGCATCCCAGCAGTTGATTGGCCTCTGGGTAGGTAATGAGTCCCTGTCTATGAGCGCCCGCCTTTACCAGCCTGCATCTGGGCAGTGGCGCGCGCACGTGGTATCCAGTACCGCAAAAAAAGTCGCATGGTCAGAAGAAGGAGCTGGAGCAACGGATTTGCAGCACGACTGGGCAGGCCCGAATTCTGAATACCATACGTGGTCGACACCGCAAGAGGCAGCGGCCGGCGAAAGCGTCCGTTGCATTCGAAATATCGGAACATATGACGATGGTGGCGTGGTGAAAGATATTTCTTCTGCTCCGGTAACAACCCTCCCGGATAAATATTTCACCCTTGAAAGGAGCGATGGCGGCGATGTTAGCAATTACGACAATCCTGAAGCGTCTTATACTTTCCACTTCGGCCGGCTCAACACCAAATCTATCCGTGAGTATTCTCCCGGAGAGCTCCCATACCACGACCAGATGTCTCTTAACAATCGCGTATACGCAAAGCTCGTGACACAGCCTTATAGCACAATTGTAGATGCTTTTAGTGAGACATTGCTTAGTGTTAATGACAAGGTCACCCAAAAGGGCAACAATGATTATTGCCCACCGGGCTACCGTTTCCCCAACCATACCGAATTCTTGTTGATGGAATTGTATCTTCCCTCTTCATACCTTAAGGGAGATAAGAGTGGTTATTATCCCACCCGTACATATTATAACAGAGGTTCTTTAGGCTCCCTTAAAGATAATAGTTGGAGTTCAGAATATTCCAAGCTTGGGTGGCGGTTCACTGATAAGTTACACTGTATTGCTCCTGATGGCAGCATCACACGTGCGCGATGTGTAAAAGACGAGGACCAGACAGGGGTTATTTCAGGCCAGATAGCAGTCGAGGGCAATACTATCTATCCGGGCGACGTGATTCCCATTGACTTTAAGTTCTCCTCTACTGCCACCACCTTTACGAGTGCAACTCTCACTCTCTGGTATACTAAGAACGGATTCCGTACGCCCTATGACCTGACATCCCAGATGGTGACACCTAAGGGATTGCAGTATAAAGGGGTTCAGTCTATCAGGATACCGACACTTGCGGATCTGGGGATCTCTTCGGCAGGTTTGCCTTATGCTGATATGTCCATTGAAGCATCGTTCTCCAATCTTAGCGGCCAGTCCGGCAGCCATGAGCTGGCGGTTACGATGAAGAATCCGCTCAGCGGCACCCTGTCGGCCGACGAGCACTTCTATCCTAATGACACTCAAGGCGGCAGTTTTACGTATAGTTTTTCCACTGAAGCCCATGCCGTTGAATTGTCGAGCATTTCGTTCAAGCTCTGTTATACGGACCAGACGAGCGTCACTCGTGAACGGGTGCTTTCTACGACTTCCATTTCTGGAAGAACATATTCCGGAGCAGGTGTAGTTAATGTGCCAACGCTCTCCGAACTTGGTCTTGATACATATAGCGCAAATTTAAATCACCCCATGACCATCGAGGCCACCATCACATCTGCTGATGGCCTGACGTATACGAAGGCCTATAACGTAACTCTGGTCTCGCACCTAACAGGATCTTCATTCCAGTTCCCCACTGCCTATGATGAAACAAACGGTATCCCTGTTAATGTGACAGTACAGAGTGTGAATGATCGCGCCACAGCGACTTCTGCCGCCTTCTATTGGAAGCGGGAGGGAGATGCCTCATATACCGCCCCCTCTCAATCAGGAACACTTAATACGTATGTAAAGAACATAATCGGCGAAGATTTATCTGAATTAAATAAGGGAAAATTCTACTTCTACTTTACCGCTGCCTGCAGCGATGGCACGAGCATCACATCGGATGTCTGGTCAATGGATATCCTGTACTACGGCAAATGCTGGAATCCCGGACCATGGACATCCAGCAGTACGGTTGGCCAGATTAATCAGAAGTGGAATAAACAATCTATTTCCGGGCTCAACTTTGCCCAGGGTGATTTCGTTGATGCCTATATGGATGTGACTAATTGTGTTTATATCCGTAAGGATGGCACTGCAAATAATGATATCGGTATGGATAATCTGCTGACCTTTGGTGATAGTTCCTCCGATTTGTTATGGAAGGCCGGCAATATTCATTTCTATTATCCTGCCCATAATCCCGCTGAAGCGCCCGGTCAAGACCTTCTTCAAATTGGCATCTTGCATTATGGCTATGGCACAATCGCCCGACTGAGACCGTACACCTTGGATGGTGTTCTTACCGTCCGTCTGGAAAAGGACTTCTTGCGTGTAAATGGTAACGAGCCAGATTATTCAGTAGACTATACGGGGCAGGACGGAAAACCCGCGAATCAGATTGCTGGCGAGAATACCGTTGCCCGCTCTCGCGCAACAGTCAGTCACATTACGGATGGCTCAACAATTAGTATTGGTACCGTAGAAGGTAATCACCGTTCCCGCGCAACGTACAAATATGTCCGGGTGGTTCGGAACGAGGGTCCCTTAACTCCTTAGCTCGTTCTTTCGCAAGCACAATTGACGCCTTCGCTCCGTAGAACGAAAGCGCCTGATTATCGTTCTAACCTCTTCCGTTCCTTCTGCGCCTTTTTCATCTGGCAGCGGAAGGCAGGGCTGGTCTGGAGGCGTGAGTAGCCTATGCTAGCCGCAAGGCGGGTGGCGTCCACGTCGCTCTGCCAGTGCGCGCCGGAGATCACGCGGCTCTCGCCGCAGGCCCAGGCCCTGGCGAAGATGGCCTCCGCCGCATCGGGATTCACCTCCGCAAGGATCAGGGCCGCAGTCCAGCTGCGCATGGTGTGCCCGGAGGGATAGCTGCCCTCTCCGCTGAATTCGGCATCGTCTTCAATGAACGGCTCTTCGTGGAAACGCGCGAAGGGCCGTGTCCTGTGATAGTAGGCCTTCGGGGCCACGCGCATCTGGTCGGTAGTGGTGAGGCTGGTGACCAGGAGTTTCCAGAGTTCGGGCGTGGCTTCGCTGGAGATGGTCCGTCCGAAGGGAACGCTCAGTTCCGTCAGCAGGGCCTCATAGCTCCATACGGCATCCCTGCGGGCCATGGCGGCGCGCTCGGGGTCCTGGCGCTGTGTCTTGCCCCACATATAGCGCATGATGTCGTAGGCGAAGGCCGGCGACAGCGTGTCGGGAGGCGCGGGCAGGCACTGGATCAGGTCCGGCAGCTCCTCGGTGGTGAAATACGGCTTTACGTTGTCCTGCGCGCCTGCGGCAAGCGTTGCGCATAACAGGGCAACGCCAAGGACAAGGCTATGCAGTTTCATGGTTCTACTGAATCTCGAACAGGTTGAGGAAGCCGGTCATCATGAACACCGTGCGGATATCGTTGCTGATGCCCTTAACTATGACCTTGCCGCCCTTTTCGCCTGCGGCTTTGCGGGTGGAAAGGAACAGACGGAGTCCCGAACTGGAGATATAGCTCAACTGGGTGCAGTCGAGTATAATGGTTCCTGCGGCGTCCTCTTTAAGCGAATCGAATGCCGGGGCAACCTCCTGGGAGGCCGGAGTGTCCAAACGCCCGATCAGTTCCGCAATCACTCCGTTTTCTTGTTTCTGAATCTTAACTTCCATGGTATCAAATGTTTTTTGTCATTGTCAGGTAATTCTTACCGTCTTTTCTCTCATACTGCACGCTGTCCATTATCCTGCGCACAAGGTGAATGCCCAGGCCGCCGATCGGACGGTCTTCGGCGCTGGCCGTCACATCCGGGTCGGGAGCCGCGGTGGGATCGAAAGGCTTGCCGCTGTCGGACAGGATGAACGACAAGCGGTCGGAGGTCATCACAGCCTTAAGCTCCACGCTCCCCTCGGTCCCTTCGGGGTATGCATACATCATAACGTTGGTCACCGCCTCCTCGATGGCAAGATGTATGCCCATGGCAACGTCGTTGTCGATTTTCTTCTCGGCAACGACGGCCTCCACGAACTCGGCCATCCTGGGGATCTGCCGTACGTCGTTGAGGAGTTCAATACTGCGTTCCTTCATTTCTGAGTGGGTCTGGTTCAAATAATGGACGAATAGCATCGTGAGGTCGTCGCTCTGCTCCGCCTCGCCCACAAACCCGGCGACCGCCTTCTTCACGGCTTCAAGATGCCCCTGGGCGCTCCTGCGCTGACGGAGCACCGCATCAGTCCTCTCCTCGCCGAACTGCTCATGATTGATATTCTCCGCTTCGGTGAGCCCGTCGGTATAGAGGAATATGGCATCGTCGTACTTCAGCACGGTTTCCTGCTCCTTATACTCGAACCCCGGCATTATACCAAGCGGCAGATTGGGCTCTACCGGAAGGGTCCGGATGGCATCGGTCAGTATACGGGGGGGATTGTGTCCTGCGTTGCAGTAGAGCAGATTGCCGTCGACCAGATTCAGCACGCCGCAGAAGAGAGTGACGAACATGCTGCTCTCGTTCATGGCGGAAAGACTGTCGTTCATTGCGGTCACAATGCGGCCGGGGCTGCAGGTAGAAGACGACAGATTACGGAACGACGTACGCGTGACCGCCATCACGAGCGCCGCGGGAATGCCTTTTCCGCTCACGTCACCCACGCAGAAGAAGAGCTTCTCGTCGCGGATGAAGAAGTCGTACAGGTCGCCGCCCACCTCCTTTGCGGGAACGATGGTGGCGGCCATGTCCAGGTCGTGCCGCTCAGGGAAAGCGGGAAAACTCTTGGGAACCATGGACATCTGTATGCCCGTGGCGATATGCAGCTCCCCTTCTATCCTCTGGCGCTTCTGGTCGAGGGCCTTGTACCGGGCCTCCCCTTTGAAGAAGGAACGGAGCATAAAGATAATCAGCAGCAGACCAAGGACCTGGAGCAGCATCACTATGGTTCCTATACTGCGCAGGTTGGCGTAGATATCGCTCTCGGGAATCACGATGGACATCGACCAGCCGGTACGTTCCACAGGCGAGAAATAAACATAACTGGTTGCGCCCTTGTAATTGACAGCCATGTTCCCGGACCTTCCGGACATCAGGGCGTCGGTAAGGCCTGTCAAGCCGGTGGTATCGTCCATTTCCGACACGTACTCTCCGACCGTCTTCTTCATCACGAGCGACTCGGCGGGGCTTACCATGAGGCGGCCGCTGCGGCTCAGCATGATGCTGAAGGCCTGCGGATAGACCTTTACGTTGCCCACAAGTTCGGTGAGCCAGTCCAGTGAAATATCGGCGGTAAGGACGGCCGCAAGTTTGCCGTTATAGTCCCTGATAGGCATGGAATAAGTGGTCATGAGCATCTCGCCTCCACCCGTGTCCACATAAGGCTCCGACCAGTATCCGCCGCCGGTTTCGAGCGGCTTGACGAACCACTCCTGGGACGGATAATCGTATGACTCGGTAGCCAGGGACAGGGCCTGGAGTTCACCTTCGGGATTACGGAATACGTACGGGGCCAGCAGAGGCCTGCGGGCATTATAGCCCGGGACAAGGGCGACGGTGGAGCCGACTACAACAGGGTTGTCTTCTACCAGCCGCCAGCAGACGCGCTGCAGGCTGTCGGGATAATTCATGCACCATTGGGCGATCCAGACGCTGTTGCGCACGGCAGCCTCCGCCTGGTTTACCACGTCCATGATTCTGTTCCTGGTTGCGTCAAGCTGGCTCTCGGCACGCATGCCGGCCTCTTCCCGTATGCCTTTCTGGGAGAAATAAAACTGTACAAGCCCTGTCACCTCAAGGGTTGCCGCGGCTATGATGACCAGCAGCAAGGCTTTCAAACTACCCTTCTTGTTCATAGGATGGATTTAAGGACAGCGCGGAACTCCGGCATGGGGCGCTTGGTGTCGCGCTCGATGATAAGGGTCTTGAGACCTGCATACGGGCCTATCTCCTCCTCGATTTCCGCCAGGGGCCTGCCGGCACCGAAGTAAACCGGCGCGAACTCCTGCCAGAAACGGGTGGAGAGGGACTTGGGCATATGGAATGTCTCCATGATGAACGGCTCGTCGCTGAGGCAGCAGCACAGATAGACCATGCCGATGTCGAACAGATGATTGCCCCAGCAGAAGTCTCCGAGGTCGATGAAATAGCGTTTGTCGCCCACGAAAATGGCGTTGCTGTACTGAAGGTCGCCGTGAACCGCGGTGTCCTCGTCGGGGGTGTCGGCAATAAAGCGCCCGAGCTTGTCCTTCTCGGCAGGGGTGAAGAAAGGATTCGCTTCCAGCAGCCTCAGATAACGGTCCTTGACGTTCTCGAAGGCGTTTTGGTCTACATGGGTGGAATGCAGCTGGAGGCACATCTGCGCAAACTCGGAGGCGAAGAGCCCCACTTTCTCCGGCTCGTCGGCAGTGGCGCGGGAGTAGGATTTCTTGCCCACGATGCGCTTGAAGCGGATGCCGTAGCGGCCGTCTTCCGTAACCACGTACTCGCCCGGTTCAGGGGTGGGGATGCCCAGGTCGTAGACCTTGCGGGCAAGGATCATCTCGTCCAGCGGCTGCTGGATCTTGCCGGGGAAATAGAGTTTGAGCATTACCGAAGGGTCGCTCTTGTGGTCGTAGCTCTCTCCGTTGGCTCCGCCGCCGGAAAGCACGTAATCGTTGAGGGATATCTTAATCGCTTCCATTGAATACCTGGTCTATGAGTTGTTCGAATTCAGTAAATGCGGCCGTGCCCTCAAGCTCGCGCAGGGCGTCGGCAAGGCCGCGGTAGTGCCATTCGTGCTCGCTGCGCTCCTTCACGTGGAAAAGGCTCCAGAACGCATCGCCCTGCACTGCATAGTCGCGGGCGATGGCCCTCATGTTGGACAGCTTGTCGCCGAGGGCTACCATCTTGGCGTCGTGAGAGGCGCGGGAAAGGCGGTCGATTGCGGCCTGCTTGCGGGTATGCCAGCTGGCCTCTTCGCTCACGCCCTCTTCGAATTTGTCGCTTTCGTCGGCCACCAGCGCCGCCACGCGGTCTCCGAATTCGGCGCGCAGGTCTTCCACCGTCACGTCGGTGTCTTCGACGGTGTCGTGCAGGGCGGCTGCCGCCAGCAGCTCCTGGTCGGCGGTCATGGTGGACACGATGGCCATGGCCTCCATCGGGTGGACTATGTACGGAAAGCCCTTGCCGCGGCGTTCGGTGCCGGCGTGGGCACGGACGGCGAACACTATAGCGCGGTCAAGAAGTTCTGTATCGATCGGTTTGTTTGCCATATGCTATTGATTCATGAAAGGAAGGTCCTTGCTCTGCTCTACCAGGTAATCCGCCATGGCCTCGTTGACCTCGGAAGGCCCGTTGAGCTCGTCCAGCATCAGCTTGAGGCCCATGCGGCCGCCGCCGTTCTTAAGGATAAAAGCTGTGCAGAGATTCTGCGGGGCCACGCTGGAGGACAGGATGTCGAGATCCGTGAGTCCTATCTGGAAGCAGGCGATCTGGTAGGCTGCTTCGGAATACTCCTTCACCATGGCGTCGATGTCGCCGAGGGTCTTGAAGCGCATGGCCTGGAACAGCGGGAGGAATTTCGAAAGGTCCACTTCCTGGATTTCAGCCTGGTTGATGGACGCGATACGGCGCATAAGGCGGTCGAAGGGACGTATGGAGAGATAGCTGCGGAAGGAATCGCCGTCGAGCTGCACCTCGGAGAGGTCTCCGGACGCCACGAGGTTCTGCACCTGGCGGCGATAGTCGGCGAGTTCCCTGCGGATGCGGCTGAATTCGTCGTCGACCAGCTCCAGCATGCCTGCGAGACGGCTGAGGTTGCGCAGGTACACCTTCGGGATCTCCACTCCGCTCTTGTAGCCGGTGTCGTGGTTCATGTTGGCCCAGGCATGCTGCAGGACCGTACGCATCTGCACCTCGAAGCGTATCTTGTTGAGCTCCGGATAGTCCGGATCGGAATACGCCGTCTCCGGAATGCTGCAGATGTAGTGCAGGGACAGATAGCCGAAACTGTCGGTCTCGTGCGCCTTGCGCTTGTCCACCGAATTCGCCCAGTCTATCACGAACAGGCGCTCCAGCACTGAAGCCACCTTGTCCACGTCGTCGATGTAGAAGGTGATGACGCGAAGGCCCACCAGGTCGGTGATGTCGAATATGTCCTTGTATTTCCCGCCTTTGAGCGCAAGTTTTCCGGCAAGGGACGATTCCGTCTTCACCCTGTGCTCCAAGGCGGCCACTACCAGGCCGGCCTCGTCGAAGTATTCCTTCAGTTTGGCCGGAATCTCCTCCGCCATCTTCGTGTACACGGGCAGGAGGCTGCGGTACTGCTCGAGCAGTTCTTCCGAATGCAGGTCCATCATTTGAGTTTTCTTACGGGATGATTGAAGTAAATGTCCTTGTACGGCTCGTCGGCAAGGATGAAGTGCCACCACTCCTCGACGAGGGGATTGAAGCCATGGGCGAGCATGGCGTTACGCAGCAGCATGCGGTTGGCGAACTGCTCCGGAGTGATGCTCCTGCCGCAGGGGCTGGCGCTGTTGTCGCCCGTGTACTCTCCGGTTTCGGGATTGCCGCAGAAATCGGGATGGCTTTCAGGGCCGAACCAGTCGAACACGCCGCCCATGTCGAGATCCTTTCCCGTCACAATGTCTACGAGGGTCAGATCCACCACGGAGCCGCGGGAATGGCCGCTTTTGGCCGCAATGTATCCCTGGTCGAAAAGCACGCTCTTGTCGAGGTCGGGATAGAAGCTGGGCTTCATCAGGGTGTCGGCCAGGTCTTCCGCCCAGCGGATGAAATGGTTCACGGCGCGCTGCGGACGGAACGTGTCGTATATCTTGATCCTGTAGCCTTTGGCTATCAGTTCGTCGCTCACTTCCTTGAGGGCGGCAGCGGCTTCTTTGGTAAGCAAAGCCGTGGACTCCTCATACCCGTCGATACGGGCCCCTACGAAATTGTAGGTGCTGAAATAGCGGGGCTCGAGGATCACGTCAGGCACCGCGTCGGTCACGACGACGAATCCCTTTTCAAAAATCCTGTTCTGCTTATACTCTTCCGAGCACCCCAGCACAAGCAGGGTGCACAGCAAAAGGGCGAATTGGGCAATGCGTCTCATATCTTACAGTCTGAATCTTCTCTTGAATCTTGCAAAGCGGCGGTCGACGCCCTCGTTGTAGCGGTCGACGGCTGCCAGGTCCATGCCGGAACTCCTCAAGCGGGCGTCCATCCTGCGGCCGAGCCTGAACTCGCGGCGCTCGAAGCGCTTCACCACCCGCTCCACGCGGCGCAGCATACGCGCATCCACCTTGCGCACCGCGGTAGAGTCGGAGTGCGTCCACAGGAACAGTTCCACCGCCACACGGTTGGCATCGGCAGGGCCCGACACCGCCTTGGGCATATGGTCTCCGGCCGCCACCCACACAGGGATGGCGTAGGCGCACGGAGGATAGCCGGCGGCACACCAGATAAGGCCGGAGGCGGGATTGTCGGACGCAGCAGGCCCTTCGATCACCGTGGAGCTCACGCTGCTGGTGCGTGGGATGTAGTCGTCCTCCTCCATCCATCCGCTGCGGCTCTCGCGCAGGGCGTCGATGCCGTCGCGCACGTGGGCACGGGCCACCGACATGAAGAAGGGAGCGTCGAAGACGTGCCTCCCTTTGGTGAGGTCGGTCATTATCTGATAGCGTACGCGCCCGGCTCCGCGGTCGTCGCCCGACAGCGAGAAATTGGTGCGGTACAGGAAGCCCTCCGGGCCGGAGTCGTAACGCTTGTAGTCGTAGTCGGACACTTCGAAGTAAGCCACCGTGCCCTCAGCGTCCATCACGCCAATGTTGGTGCTGAGGATGCGCGGCTGCGGCCTTTCGCGCACGAGCCGCTCGAAGTCGTCCACTGTGCGGCAACTGGCCAGCGCCTCCGCCATGAACTGCCCTTCCTGGGTGTCGTCGAAGCCCAGCTCATCGGGGCGTATGTTGTATGACATGTTGTTGATGATGGCGAAGCCCACCTCGTTGATGCCGGCGTACGCCTCGGTGCAGAGGGTGTCCTTGCAGGAGAAGATCGAGGTGTAGGCATAGGTGCCGCCGCTCACGTGTACCAGGCGGTTGTAGGGGTCGGAGGTGTCGCGCTGCTTCCACAGCATGGGCCGGCCGGAGCGCGAAGACCCTGAGGTCACGGCTGCGGTGGTGCAGGCCAGGGCGTCAGACGTCCACAGCAGACACACGGCAGCAAGGCAGATGAACAGTTTTTTCATATCATTTGTGCTTCAGCGAGCTTTCGTATTCCTTGAGGGCGCGCAGGGCGTGCGGGCAAAGCAGCAGGAGGGCTATCACGTTGATCCATGCCATGAGGCCTACGCCAATGTCGCCCATCTTCCAAATAGTATCCGCCTCCTTGACGGCGCCGAACACCACGGTTCCCAGGATCAGGAAGCGGTAGATCCAGATGACCAGCTTCTCCGCCTTGCTCCCGCTCATTTTACCGGAGAACAGATAGTTGATGCTGGACTCACCGTAGAAGTAATAAGCCATCACCGTGGTGAACGAGAAGAACAGCAGGGCGATGCTCACGAACGCGCTTCCGAAACCGGCGAGCACGCTGTCGATTCCTCCCTGGGTAAAACCCACGTAGTTGGCTCCGAGCTCGGGTGCGCTGGCGACCAGCATCTCTCCCGTCTTGGCGTCGAGAATGTTGTAGGTGCCCGAGCACAGGATCAGCAACGCAGTGGCGGTACACACCAGCAGGGTGTCCACGTATACCGAGAACGCCTGCGCGAGGCCCTGCTTGGCCGGATGCGACACAGACGCCGATGCCGACACGATAGCGCCTCCGCCCTGTCCCGCCTCGTTGGAGAAGATGCCCCTCTTCACGCCCATCATGATGGTGGAGCCCAGGATGCCTCCCGCCAGCGGATGGATGCCAAAGGCGTTGGTGACTATCATCTTGAATACGCCCGGCACCATCTCGATATGACCTCCGATCACAATGAACGTCACGATCAGATAGGCGAACGCCATAAACGGAGTGACCACCGACGCCACCTTCGACACGCTCTTTATACCGCCTACGATGACCAGGCCCAGCAGGAACGCAAACCCGAGCCCGCAGGCAATAGGAGGCAGCTGGAAGGCGTTGACGCAAGCCGTGGACACACCGTTGGCCTGCACCGAAGGCAGCAGCATGCCGCACGCCACGAGCGTGATCACCGAGAACAGCACGGCCAGCCATTTGCATCCAAGACCCTTCTCGATATAGCTCGAAGGCCCTCCGCGGTATCCGTTCTTATGCTGGAATTTGAACTGCTGGGCGAGCGTGGCCTCCATGAAGGCGGTGCTGGCGCCGAAGAATGCGATAACCCACATCCAGAAGATGGCTCCAGGGCCGCCGAGGGCGATGGCGGTGGCCACGCCCACGATGTTGCCCGTCCCAACGCGCCCCGACAGGGCCACGCAGAAAGCCTCGAACGAAGAGATGCCCTTCTTGCGGCCGTCTTCGTGGCGCTCGGCTGGGGCGAACAGCGCCCGCAGCATGAGACCGAAGCGGCGCACCTGCACGAAGCCCGTGCGCGCACTGAAATACAGGCCCGCACACACGAGGAGCACCACCAGGGCAGGACTCCATATAACGTCGTTTACCAGCGATATTATTTTATCCAGAATGCCCATTGGCTCAAATATAATGAAAGTTTAAGAAAAATTAGTATGTTTGCGCCAAATAATGGCGTATATGACAAAGGAAATATATTTCGCCGGAGGCTGTTTCTGGGGCGTCGAGCACTTCTTCAAAGGTGTTGACGGAGTGGTCGCCACAGCACCGGGATACGCGAACGGCAAACTGGACGATCCGAGCTATGAGCAGGTTTACACCGACTCAACCGGCCACGCCGAGACGGTCCGCGTGAGCTACAACCCCGACAGGGTAAGCCTGCAGCGGCTTGTAAGGCTGTTTTTCGCCAGTATCGACCCCCTGGCGGAAAACCGGCAGGGGCACGACACCGGCACCCGCTACCGCACCGGAGTTTACTATACCGACGATGCGGAACGTCACGTTCTGGAAGAGGAGTTCCGGTCTTTGGAAGCGCGCCTGGGGCAGCGTCCTGCCACCGAACTTCAGCCACTGAAGTCATTCTGGCCCGCCGAAGAAAGGCATCAGGATTATCTGGAAAAGAACCCTGGCGGCTACTGCCACCTCTCCCTGAAAGTCTTCCGTTACCTGCGTCTTTACCAGGACCTCGAACTGATGCTGGAGGGCGAACCGGACATGGTGGCGCGCATGGCCGAAACGGCAGCTATGATAGCGGAGCGGATGCAGTTTTTCTGGACCGGATTCTACCGCGTCCAGGGCGACAAACTGGTGCTGGGGCCGTTCCAGGGGCCGCCCGCCTGCTTCCGCATCGGCTACGGCAAGGGCGTCTGCGGCACCGCCTGGAAGGAAAGCCGCACCGTGGTTGTTCCGGATGTGGAGAAGTTCCCGGGACACATCGCCTGCAGCAGCCAGTCCCGCTCCGAGATCGTTGTCCCCATCATTCGCGACGGTGCCGTGACCGCCGTGCTCGACATCGACAGCACCCGCACAGGCACCTTCGATTCCGACGATGCCGTGTGGCTGGAGATGATCTGCGGACTGCTTTAGTCGACCGCTATCTCGTCAACGAATATGAATCCTGGGCTGCCGGCTCCGGGATGCCACTCGGGGATGGTCCCGATATTGGTGGCATGCACCTTTACGTAGCGGGCCTTGCATTTCACCTTGGCCGAACATTCCCATAACTGGACAACGGTGTCTTCCGTTCCCACTGGAGTGGCTATCCTGGCCACTTCAGTGTAGTCGGTGCCGTTTTCGGAGACCGAATACACCACTTCCTGAGGCATCCAGATCCACGACATGGCGTCCTGGCAGAAGCTGGCGCAGATACGGCTCAGCTGCCTGGGCGTACGCAAGTCCACGGTGGCGTCGAAATCGGTGTCCTGGTAGCCCTGCCACCCTCCGGTGCGCCAGTTGAGGCCACCCCTGCGTCCGTCGATCAGGGCCTGGGGGCCGCCGGCGGTGTACTGCTCGCTGCAATGCGACTGGACGGTGACGTCACGGTCGGGCTTGACCGAGTGGACGGTGGAGCGAGTCACGAAGCTGCAGCGCCCGTCACGCTCGGACCAGGCCTCCATCGTACAGGTCTTCGTAACCTTGAACGGTACGGTGTATTTCCTGGCGGGCCCGCCGTCGATCCGGTACCAGATGGTTCCCTCTCCGCTGATTGCCACGTCCATCGACTTCAGGAATATATCCCCCTCCATCTCGAACGCCGGATTGGTCACTATCACGTCTACTGTGGTTGCCTCGGAGGCAGGCAGGACATTGAGGCGCCTTCCCCCTACATTCTCCGGTGCCTCAATGTCCTGCCTGCCGGAGATATCAGCTCCTGGACAGACGGGATAGCGGCCGACGGCGCTCAGCACGTACCACGCACTCATCTGGCCGCAGTCGTCGTTCCCGCAGAGGCCGTCCCTCTCCGAGCTGTAAAGCGTCTCCATGATGCGTTCGGCGGCCGCCTTCGACTTCTCCGGCTTGCCGATAAAGTCGTACAGATACGGGATATGATGGCTGGGCTCGTTGCCGTGCGCGTACTGCCCGATGCAGCCGGTGATATCCGCCTGGCGGCGTCCGGTGTTGCCCTCGGGGGCCTTGAACAGAGAGTCGAGCCTGGACTCGAATGCCTCCGGGCCGCCCAGCGCCTCAATCAGCCCGGGCACGTCGTGAGGCACAAAGAAACTGTATTGCCAGGAGTTGGCCTCGGTGTAGTTATTGTTCACCTCGCGGGGGTCGAAGGGCGAGAACCAGCGTCCGTTCAGCCGCGCCCGCATGAAGCCGGTGGTGGGATCGAACACGTTGCGCCAATACTGAGAGCTGGTCATGTAGCTCCGGTACTCCTCTTCGCGCCCCAGATATTTGGCCACCTGCGCCACGCACCAGTCGTCGTAGGCATACTCCAGCGTCTTCGACACGCTCTCGTGGGAGTCGTCGGCGAGCACCATGCCGTTGCGGCGGAAGCTGTCCATGCCGTGCTCCGGCCGCAGCGAGCTCGCTACCAGCGCCTCGAACGCCTTCTCGACGTCGAAGCCGCCGAGGCCGCGCGCCACCGCCTCCGCTATCACGGGCGCCGAGTTGTAACCTATCATGCAGTCGGTCTCGTAGCCGGAGAGCTCCCATACCGGCAGCTTCCCGTTCTCCTCGTAGATGGAAATCATCGACTTGATGAAGTCCACGCTGCGTTCAGGCTCTATGTCGAAGAGCAGCGGATGCTCCGCCCGGAAGGTGTCCCACAGGCTGAATACGGTGTAGCGGTCCCATCCGTCGGTGCGGTGCACCTGTCCGTCCATACCGCGGTAGGAGCCGTCGGCGTCGGAATACAGCGAGGGATGGATGCCTGTATGATACATCGCCGTGTAGAAGCGGCGCTTGTGCTCCCGGTCCTTAAATGGGCACTCCACCTTTGCCAGATAGTCGTTCCACTCGCGCTCCGTACGTTTGCGCAGGGCATTGAAGGACTCCGGATATTCGGAGAGCAGGTTGGCGCGCGCGTTATCCTCCGACACGCTCGAAATCGCTGCCCGCAGGGTTATCCTGCGCCCCTTGAAGGAGCAGACCGCCAGGCGCCCTTCTCCGGTGAACTCCGCTTCGAAGGGTTCGGAGAACTCGATGTAGAAGTAGACGTGCTGCTTCTTTGCCCAGCTGGTCGATACCCGGCAGCCGCTGATCCAGTTCGGACCGCAGTTAAAGGCAAAGCTGTCCACGCGGTCGCGGTGGTTCAGGTCGACGGTAATCTTCGCCGGACGCCCGCGGAACCTGTATTCATGCATTCCCACGCGCTTGCCGGCGGTCAGCCGCACCTTCACCCTGGCATCGTCGAGCCAGACCTTGTAGAATCCGGGCGAAGCCTTCTCGCGTTTGTGCGAGAATCGTGACGGGCCCTCGCCGGGGGTGACAAGTATGTCGCACCAGTCGGCACAGCCGGTACCGCTCAGGTGCGTGTGGCTGAATCCGTATATCAGGCTGTCGGAAGCGTGATAGCCGCTGCAACGGTCCCAGTCGTAATCTTTCGAACGGGTGTCGGGGCTGAGCTGCACCATTCCGAAGGGGGCGCAGGCTCCGGGGAAAGTATGGCCGTGGGCGTCAGTACCCACGAAAGGGTCGGCGAACTGCGTCAGCAGTGCCAAAGCTGTGAAAAGGGGAACAAAAATCGTCATGGCACAGCAAAAATAACCATTTTCAAGCATTTGGCAAGGTCTTTGCTGATTCTTCTTTCGAAACCTTTAATAAACCTTAAAAAACACTGCCTTATGAAAACAAATTACACACTCTTCGCGGCGCTTCTCGCCATAGCACTCTTCTCTGCATCTGCCGGAGCACAGCAGCCTGCACGCCGTAACTCCGCGGCTTCCAGCCGTCAGGACACCAAGGTGGAAAGGCAGCAAACCAAGGTAGACAACGTTCAGCGTCCCACCAATATCGCCAACCAGAACAACACCGACAACAAGGTCCGTGAAGCGGGCGGAAGTTCCGTCACCCACAGGGGCAACGTAACCGACGGCAGCAGGGCCTCCTCCGGTGGTTCGGGCAGCAAGGGCAACGGCGGCAACAACGGTGGCTACGGCAACAACCATGGCAACGGTCAGAGGCCTCCTGCAAACGGTGGTTACGGCAATAACCATGGCAATGGCCAGAGACCTCCTGCAAACGGAGGTTACACCAACGGCAACCAGCGTCCTCCCGTACACGGCGGATACGGGAACAGGCCTCCTGCAGGCTTCGATCCCAACCGGCGTTCCCCTGTGCCTTCGGTGTACAACTACACCAGAATGCAGCTCTACGAGCGCACCAACGCCAACACCATAGTGGTCAACACCATATTCCGCACCAAGGCGGAAGCCTACGACTACATTGCAAGGCTGCTCGACGAGCGCTATTACACAATAGGCTCCTACGGCAACAACTACAACTGGATCAGAAGTGAGGTTTCGTACATCCCGACTCCGTTCGACTGGACGAATCCCATGACTCACAACCAGTTCAGGATGGAATTCAACATCAGCAAGTTCTTCGGCACCGTGAGGGTGCAGATCACTGCCTACTGGCGCGAGTCGATACTGTCAGACGGCTTCACCAGGCTGCGCTTCCAGCCCAGCGACAGCTACAGTACCTACTACGCCTGGAGAGTCCTCGAAGACTTTGCCGATAATCTGCCTCACACTTCCATTACCTATAACTAAGGTTTTCTTCAGCAATAATGCAGCACCGGCCGGAATGAACTTCCGGCCGGTTTTATTATGTGCGCTCGAAAACAGTTAACGATCGAAGCTGCGGGAGGCGAAGGGCAGCGCCATGCGCAGGGCGGTGTGCCAGTATTCCCAGGTGTGGCCGCCGTTGCGGACGCGGAACTCGCATTTGATCTTGGCCGCCAGCATCTTCTGATGCAGCTGTTCGTTGAGCACCAGCAGGAAGTCGTCGTCGCCGCAGTCGATGAACCACTTGACGGTGCGGAGAGCCTCGACGGTGGCCGCGTCGGCATTGTCCATGAAGTCGAGGGAGGAGTGCTCGCACACCGACTGGCATACGATGTCGAGTTTGTCGCCGGTGGAGTGCGGGCGCCGCACATTGTCGGTCTTATTGTCCTGCCAGGCGCTCATCGCGTAGCAGCTGGAGAACATGTCGGGGTGCCGCTGGGCGTACACGGTGCTGCCGCCGCCGCCCATCGAAAGGCCCATCACGGCGCGGTGGCCCTTGTCGCCGATGCAACGGTAGCGGGCTTCGACCGTGGGAATGAATTCCTTGAAGAAGAAATCTTCGTAGTTCCATCCCTCAACGTTGAAATATCCGTTCTGTACGTTGTGCACGTCGGGGCTGCCGGCGTTGGGCATCACGATGACCATGGGCAGTGCCTCGCCGGAAGCTATGAGTTCGTCGGCGATGGCTTTCATGCCTCCCCTTTCGGCCCAGTCGGCATAGGTGCCGTACAGGCCGTGCAGGAGATACACCACAGGATACTGTTTTTCGGTCTTGCCGAATCCGTCGGGCAGATAGACGTTGAATTTCACCTGTGAGTTCAGGATCTCGCTCCTGAGGCTGTCGGTGACGATTTTGCTGGCACCTGCGCTGAACGAGGGCAGCGCCAGTGCGATGATCAGAAGTAATGATAAACGTTTCATATTTTTCCGGTTTCTTTCATTGATGCATTGCCCTCCCAGTCTACGCCGAAGCCGTATCCGTTGGAGAGCATGAAATCCATATGTACTTTATAGCGATATGTGCCGAGTTTCTCCACTTTCATCTCGCCCTTGGTGAGGGTGACGCCGTCCGCGTCAGACCAGTCGGCCAGGCGTACCGTGGGATTGCCATCGTCGGAAGAGAAGATTATGTAACCGTTCTCGTTGTTGTTGGTGTAGGTGGAGACGAATGGGCCGCTGAGTGGCTTGGTGAAGTCCAGCATCTGCCCCAGCTGGCTGGAGCGCAGATACAGCTGGAGATTCTCGGACTCATACAGCGTGGCGCCCCTTTGGGTGAAAATGATTTCGATGGACTGCATCGTGGGCTCGCTCTCATAATTATGGTAGCCCGTAATCTGGTCGATGACGAAAGACTGTCCGCCTTTGTTGAAGTACCCTTCGAGCACCTTCACCCAGCACGAAGCGAACGCCTCTCCGCAGGTGGCCCTTACCGAAGCCGTGCCGGGGGCTATTCCGGTTACGGTTCCGTCGGCGTAATGCACCAGGTTCTCGTTGGAACTTACGACAACCAGCTGGTCGAGATTGGTGGCGTTTTCCGGCTTATAGGTGATGGAAACCGGCTTCGTCTCGCCCGGAAGAAGAATAATCTCCTCTTCAGAGATCTCGATTTCGGTGACAGGGATCTCTTTCTTGCATGATACCGCCGCCAGGCAAATCATGACCGCGTAGGCTATCAGTCTCAATGCTCTCATACGAGTACGAAGGTACGCTTTTTCTTTGAAAAGACGAAAGAATATGACTACCTTTGGTCATCATGAAGCTATCTCTCATTCCCGCCGTCCTGCTGTTGACGGCCTGCGCTTCCGGAATCGCGGAGCGCATCGACAAAGTGTGCGCGCCCCTGTTCCCGGAAGGCGAACCCGGAGCCGCGGTGCTGGTGATGCAGGGCGACAGCATCCTGTTCGACAAGGGCTACGGCCTGGCCGACCTGGGCACCGGCGCCCCTATCGACGGCGGCACGCTTTTCAACATCGCTTCCGTTTCCAAGCAGTTCACCGCCGTCGCGGTGCTGCAGCTGGTCTGCGAGGGCATCCTGAGCCTCGACGACAACGTGGCCCGCTGGTTCCCCGAGTTCCGCAGCCCCATATGGCAGAAGGTGCAGATCCGGCATCTGCTGTCGCATTCCTCCGGAGTGCCTGACGCGCGCGGATACCTCACCCGCGAGGAGAAGGTTGCGGGCGACGAGGACCTGGCGGTGGCCTACATGACGGACCTGGACACGCTGCACTTCGAACCCGGCAGCGCCTACGAATACATCAATCCCACCTTCGTGCTCTGCGGAAAGATTGTTGAGCGGGCGAGCGGGCAAGAGTTCACCGAATACGCGCGGGAGCACATCTTCGGCCCCGCCGGAATGGAGCGCACCTGCTACTTCGACCGCAACGCCAAGATGCAGGGAGCGGCGCACGGATACGAATACGCCGACGTGAGCGGCATGCCGGAAGAGCGCCCCGCTGGCACGGCCACGGCCGAAAAGAACTGGTATGAGTACGACTTCGGCGAGGAGACGTTTTTCGCCACGCGCCCCGACGGCGGCATCTACACCAGTACCCGCGAATTCGTGCTGTGGGAGAAGGCCCTGCGCGCGGGCTCACTGCTGCCGGCGGAACTGCTCTCAGACGCCATGAGTCCGCATACGCTTGTGTCCGACAGCCCCTGGAGCGACTACCAGAACCGTCCGAACACATGGTATGGCTACGGCTGGTTCATCGAGCCCGCCACGCCGCATACCCCGCTGCGGATCTACCACGCCGGCGACAACGGCGGCTTCAAAATCCTGGCGGCCCGCTACCCCGAATCCGAAACCCTGGTCCTTGTCTTCGCCAACCGCGCCGACTGGGACCGCTACGCCCTCATGCTCCAGCTCGAAAAGTGCCTGGGACTGAAATAGCAAATAATTTACTATATTCGTGAAATATGAAACGTGCACTTACTTTGCTCCTGATCTTTTGTTCCCTGCAAGCGTGGGGATGGGAGCGCGAAGCCATCTGGCCGAAGAACAAAATGCCGGATGCCCAGAGCCAGCAGATAGCAGCCATGACCGACGAGGCCAATGCGCCCGGATTCAAGCCCGACAAACACCGTATGCCGTACCTGGAGTGGTTCGAAGCTCCGGACCCGGCCGTGGACAATGACGTATGCATGATTCTGATTTCAGGCGGCAGCTATAAGAACGTCTGCGACGTGGACCTGATCGCCCTGTGGCACAAGAGGTTCACGGAACTCGGAGTGCAGTGCGTCAATTTCGTTTACAGGACGCCGCGCCCGGAGGGCCTTCCCATTTACCAATCGGCATGGGAGGACGGCCAGCGGGCGGTGCGCATGGTCCGCAGCGAGGCGGCAAAACGGGGCTTCGACCCGGAGAAGATCGGCGTGATATCCATGTCCGCCGGCTCCCACCTGGGCCTGCTCCTCGCCACCAGTTCGCAGACGCCCGCATACGAGCGGATTGACGCCATCGACGACATCCCCTGCCACATCAACTGGGGCATCATCAACGCGCCCGCATACGTGACCACCGACGGCGAGACCGGAACCCGCTCCATGCGCGAAGGATATGGCACCGACGTCAAGCTCAGCAGCGTTTTCCGTTTCGACGAGAAGACCTGCCCGGTGAGCCTGCACCACGGCGGCAAGGATCCCTATTCGCCCAACGGCTCCATCCAGGTGTACCGCAGGCTGCGCCAGATGGGCGTTCCCGCCGAGCTGCATCTGTATCCCGACAAGGGGCACGGAGCCTTCGGCCTTGAGCGCGGAATCGAATTCATGAGGCAGATGGGCTTCATGGGGCCGCTGGAACCGGAGGTCAAGCTGATGGACCGTTTCACTTCCGACGCCGACAGGGCCGAGGTGATCCGCGAGAGCGTGTGGCCCGAAGGGAAGATGCCCGACCGGCAGGAGAATCAGTGCGAGCCGTATCTCGAGTGGCACATCCCCGCAGTCAGGACTACCGACGCCATACAGATAATCTATTCAGGAGGCGGCTATGTGGGCAATACCCCCGACGGCTTCGAGGTCACACCCGCCAGGCGTTACCTCAACGCAAAGGGCATGACCGTGGTCACGCTGCGGTACCGCACGCCCAGGCCCGCCGGAGGGCTCTCCAAGCACACCACGGCTTGGCAGGACCTTCAGCGCACCATTCGCATCGTGCGCAGCGAGGCGGCGGCACGCGGGTTGAATCCCGACAAGATCGGCATCATGGGCTCCTCCGCCGGCGGCCATCTCACGCTGATGGGGGTCACGTCGTCCCGCCACCAGTCGTACCTGCCCATCGACAAGCTGGACAAGATTTCTTGCAAGGTGCAGTGGGGCATCGGCATTTATCCAGCCTACGTGCTGAGCGACGGTTTCGACCAGAAGAACACCTCTCGCGGCAACGACGACGGCCTGTACCTGGCTCCGGAGTTCTCCTTCGACCTGGACACCGCCCCCATGCTGCTCATACACGGCGACGCCGACGTGTGGGCCTCTATGAACTCCGTGCGGGTGTGGGAGAAGATGCGCGCGATGGGCATCCAGAGCGAGCTGCACACGCTGGCGCTGCGTCCGCACTGCTTCCAGCGCTCCGCCTCCCCGGGCACCGGAAGCTACTCCTGGCTCGACAGGATAGGGGAATATCTGGGTCTTTAACAGGTTTGCCCTATGCGTTTGACAATGGCCGAGCGTCTGGCAAAAAGGTGCGAACACAAACCCAATCCGGTGCTGTACGCAATCCTGTATTGCGTCGTGCTGGTCATGAAGGCCAAGCTGAAGACTAAGTTCGTCTTCAAGGTGCGGCCCGGCAAAGACAAGGAACCGTTCGTTCTGGTCAGCAACCACGCTTCGAGGAACGATTACGTATTCACCGCTCCCGCCGTATGGCCGCGGCGCCTCAACTACGTGGTGGGCTACAACGAGTTCTTCCGTTTCCCCACCGCCCTGCTTCTCAAGGCGGCCCAGGTGATACCGAAGCGGAATTTCGTTCCCGACGTGCACACCATCACGTCGGCCATGCGCATCATCCGGCAGGGCGGGCACATCATGTTCATGCCCGAGGGGATGAGCTCCATCACCGGAATGTGCCAGCCGGTCATGCCGGGCACGGGAAAATTGCTCAAGAAACTCGGCGTGACCGTGTACTATACGGTTATCTCCGGAGGATACCTCACCTATACCAAACACTGCCTCGACGAACGCGTTGGGCGCACCGAGGTGGTCGTGGACCGCATGTTCACCAAAGAAGAGCTGGCCCGGCTCACGGATTCTGAGATCGAAGACCGCATGAACCGCCTGCTCGCCCACGACGACTACCGGTGGAATGCAGAAGCCGGAGTGCAGTTCGCAGGCAAGGGACAGATGGCGAAGAAGCTGGACACCCTGCTGTACATGTGCCCCAAGTGCGGCGCTATGTACCGCATGTCCTGCGAGGGCAACAAGATGACCTGCGAAGCCTGCGGGAACGTGATTGAGATGCGGGCGGACTATTCCATCAGGCCCGTAGGGAGCGATTCCGTATGCCCGCAGCTCGTGACCGACTGGACCATCATGGAACGGGAAAAGGCCGCCGCGGACGTGCGTGCGGAAGGGTTCCGCTTCTCCGACCACGTCCGGGTGGGCATGCTGCCCGACTACAAGTATCTGACCGGAGACGTAACCTCTGAGATCGTGGGCGAGGGCGAACTGACGCTCACCGCTGCCGGGCTGCATTTCGAGGGCACCATTAAGGGAGAGGCCCGTGTTTTCGACATCCCGGCCACTAGCCTGCCCACCTACGGCATGTGCACCGACATCTCCCGCTTCTACACATTTATCGACGGAGTCTTCTACGAGATCTACCCCGACCGCGGGGAAATCCTGCGCTGGGACCATCTCACCGAGGAAATGCACCGCTTCCGCGGCGGCAAATGGCAGAATACGCCCTACCGGTAACATCAAAAGGATTATTGTTGTTTTCGCAGCTTTGCTGGTGTCGCTCTCCCTATTTGGGCAGAATGGCAAGAACGTCAGCGTGGGCGTCGACGCCTGCATGGACGCCTTTTTATCGACGGAATACAGTATTGCGCCCAGTTTCGGCATAGGGGTGCGCACCCGCGTGGGCCGGCCCGACCAGTGGTTCAACCTGGTCGGCGGCCTTCGGTACATTTACGGCCGGCGCCTGTCCGGATTCCAGATTCCCATCATGCTGAATGTCAACCTGCTGAAGGGCAAACAGACCTCCGCCTACCTCGGCGGCGGCTATGAGTTCGATTTCATCGGCACTTACTGGGGCTGCACCAAATTCCAGATCGGCCTCGCCTGGCGCCACCTCGACTTCCGCATCTTCTACAAGAACTATCAGGGCGACCTCGGCGCCGGGGTGACATATTACTTCTAAGAAGTCCTGATTCTCAGGGCTTTTCGCCGGAAAACAGAAAAACTGTCGCCGGAGGTGCTCAATCCTGCACCTCCGGCGACGTTATGCGCCTTTTTTGCTGCCAGAAGTCCATGTTGATGCACCTCCGACGACAGTCGTCAATCATTTCAGTGGCGGGCATGGCGCAGGTCCGATAATAGGCCGGGGACCCGCGCCACCGTATTGCGTGAGTCCCCGATTCGCGGCGCCGGTCTTTTCGTACCATTCACGCTGCCCGCTGAGCTTAGCGCTCATCTCTTCATTGAGCTCAGTCGTCCAGCCCTACAGGCATGTGGCCACGGAGCTGGTCTTCGAGCAGGTCGGCCAGGGTTTCGTAGGTGAGGACGTCACCGTCGCAGCCTTTGAAGGCGTACAGTTTTCCGTCTTCGCCTGCGTATACGGTCAGCGGCTCGCCGAAGCCGTATAAGCCAACTGGCGTCACTGGGCAGCGGGAGACGGCTGCGACACGCCAGTCGCGGCCGGAAGCTGCCGCAAGGCTGTTGTCCGTATCTTCGCGCAGTTCGTCGAAGGTGTCGAAGTAGAATTCCGGGTTGTCATCTTCCTCCTCGAAAGCGGGGCTCATGATGCTGAAAAGGTAGGCGTATTGCTTAAGGAAGCGCTCGCCGGCGGGGCGGAGAAGCACCGATTCACCGGCATAGAACTTCTTCAGCCCGCCGATGTCCGCCGGGCGCCCCATAATCTCGCACGCCAGCGCCATCATTTCTTCAATCCGCTCCCGCAGGGTGCCGCTTTTGAGCGGAAGTACGTATCCCATGTAATCTTTCTGGGACAGAGGGGCTCCGGACAGCTCGTTCCGATAGATGGACAGCATCTGCCTGAGGAACTTCTTGTCCATGGCGAAGGCCGTCGTGGCAAGGTTGAGGACGACGGTTTCCGCCGGGAGGTCCGGCAGCTCCTCGGCCTCCACCACCCATCCGTGCCACTCGTCGAGGTCGTAGGACATGGCGAACTGGTCCCAGTCTGAGAATATCGGCAGTGCCTTGCGCCCGCCGGCCCCGGTTACGGAAGCGAATGTCATGCGCCCGCCCGCTTCAAGGCCGCCGTCGCCCTTGAAGGGCACCAGGAACCGTGCGCCCGCGAACGTGCGGATCATCTCGTTCTCGTAATCGCGCAGCGTTTTCTCCTTGCCCTCGTACCGGGCGCGCCAGTGGAGTTCTTGCTGCAGCATGGTGAGAGCGCGCACGTAGTCGGGATTGGACACAGGGGCCTCGCCGTCGCCGTACCGGGGCTTGTCGATGAACTCCTCCGGCCTGTTCAGGCTCCAGTCCTGCCCGTCGTTGATGATGGCATACCTGGCCCCGTTGTTGTAAAACTCGTTGCCGAGGAAGGGGCGGATATCTTTTTGTTCTATGGTTTTGACCTCCCAGACGCGCATCTGCTGCATATGATAATCCAGCGCCTCGTCGGCAAAGGCCCTCTCCGTGAAGATGTAGAAGCCTCCCTTCTTGTCCAGCGCGGGCAGCATGGTGGAGCTGTCGACGAGGGTATAGATCTCCGGCAGGGCCATGACTTCCCGGCAAAGGTCGCGCCCCTGTCCCGGCTCCAGTTCGCCGCAAAGCTCCTTTTCGTGTTGCAGTGCGTCTTCCATATCAGTTTGCCATATTGAAAACGGCCCTCTGGTTGCGTACGGTATAGGGAACGGGCTTGCCGTCTTTGGTGGCAGGCGTCCATTTTGGAGAGCGTTTTATTACGCGGATGAGCTCTTTTGAGAAGTCTTCGTCGGTGGAGGAGGTGACGGTGACGTCGCTGATCTTTCCGTCTTCGCCCACGGTGAACTCATAGTGCACGACTGCCGATTTCTGCGACATTTTCTCCGAATAGACGAAGTTGGGCGATATGTATGCCTGAAAGAAGGACGATCCGTCTTTGAACACCGCCGGGGAATCGTAATCCCCGCTGCGGATGCTGTCCAGGAAGGCCCGGTCGTATTCGCTCAGTTCCATTTCCGGGAACTCCGGCCTGATGACTTTCGCGGCCTTTTCGGTTTTGTATGTCTTTCCCTGGGATGTGGCGCCGTTGTTCTGCATTATCCCGATAAACACCTTCCCGTCCGGGTAGTACAGCGTGTCCAGGCCGTTGGCGCGGCCGCCGCGGAATTCTCCGCAGATAACGGCACCGGTGGCCATGAAGAGCCTGCCGTGGCCCTGGAACGCCCCCTTCACAAAGTTTCCGACATACCTGCTTCCGTCGGGCTTGAAAAGCACGCCCCGGCCGTTAATCACTGTGCGGTCGAACGTGCCGATATAGAGCCCGCGCTCGTTATGGTACATTTTGCCCGGCCCTGCCGGCAATTCGCCGATGTAGGTGCCGTGGTCTAATCTGAGAGTATCGACCTGCGGCGAATATAACGACAATAGTATTGAAAAGAACAACAGCATAAAGATCCTTTTTCACTGCGAATATAGCAAAAAAAATATTTAGCCACTTACGCTGCGACGTCTGGGAGTTTTTCCCAGACGTCGAGTGCTATATCGTTGATTATCAGGGGTGCACCTACACATTTTCTTAGCCTCCATCTTGTCGCCGAACTTCTTTTCGTCTATGATGAAACGCTCGTGGGTTCCCTGACCGACAATGCCCTCATCATCATAGACAACCACCTTGAATGTAATCTTCCGGCGGTCTATCCCCACGACTTCAGATTCACACCAGACCTTATTGCCGATGGGAACGGCACTGTCATGACTTACGTTCACATGGGTTCCGACCGTTTCCTGCCCTTCTTCCAGATAAGGTTTTACGGACAGACGGCTGGTTTCTTCCATCAGCATTATCATCATGGGTGTAGCAAGAACCAGGACAGTCCCGCTTCCGATGTGCTTTGCGGTGTGTTCAGGCTTGACTATTAGTTCCCTTCTTCCTTTGATTCCGAGCTCCAGCATTTTTATATGGTTATTTCTATTTGAATGTCTTGATCGGCTCAAAGATAACAAAAAAGGGGCATTCGTCGACCGTTATTTGAAGACGGTGGAGGAAAACTGCAGAAAGAAAGCGCGCCATGCCGTCCACTCGTGCCCGTCCGGAATAACCGTAAGGCGGTGGGAAAAACCGTTTTTCTCAAACCGGCGGGAGATGTTGCAGATATGGGGATAGAAAAAGTCGCGGTTCCCTATCATGATATCGTAACTGACGGGTGGGCTGACCGCAAACTGGCGGCGCAGTTTTGGCCATATTCCGCCGTAGAAATCCATGTTTCCCGCAGCCGACACGGGAGGGTAATAATAGGGAGAAAAAGCCCCCACATATCCAAAGACGTCCGGGTTGTTAGCCGATATGTAAATGCACTGGAGCGCTCCGCTTGACATACCCGCTATCGCGCGTGACTCCCTTGAAGGAATGGTCCGAAAAACACTGTCGGTAACAGCAACAACCTCATCCACAAAGAGTTTTTCCACAACTCCGTCGACCGTCCAGAAAGCACGGACAGCATTTACCGCGTGCCCGTTCTTGTAATCCTTCTCACCATAATAATTGTTGACGTTGGGAAGCACCAGGATGAATTCCTCCGCCTTTCCCTCAAGCACCAGTGAATCCAGGCCCGTGAAAACCTTCCCGCTGTCCTGCCAGGTAATCTCATTGCCGCGGGCACCGTGTAAAAGGTACAGCACCGGATAGAGCCTTAGCGTATCCCGGTAATAGGAAGGCGGGAGATATGCCACCAGCCTTCTCCTCGACAGTCCCCTTTCCTTTGTACGGTACTCCACCGCGTCCACCGTTCCCCGGAGCCCTGGAATGGCCTTCATCCGGGAAGTGTCCGGCCCCACCAGGTATCTTGCCGTAGAGCAGGAAACAATTGAAAGAAAAGCGATAGCTATGAGGATAAATCTACGCATTCAAAGCCGCCGAACACATCTTTTCAAGCTCTTCTTATATAAGAAAAAAGGAAGACTCACCGACGCAAATAGACTGAACTACGCAGATTTCGGACTTGTTTCCTTTTTGCAAATATACGGACTATTTCTTGAAAAGCAATCATAAAGAGCCAAACCGGGACAAGTTGTCACGCTTTATAATTGATCGCTCTTGATGGCAAATTAAGGCGGCGAGAAACTGGATTCGCAGAGTTCGCGAGGACGATGCCGGAGCCTTTTCTTTGTCTTCGCGGCTGAAAAAGGCATGATGTGGAGGAAAAATTGTTCGCGAAGACAACGATGAGGCCTTCCCGTAGTCTTCGCGCACAGAAATGAGAGGAACAGCGGGTTGAAACTTTTGCGGGAGGGAATTGAACGGTTGTGGGAGGTGCATGAGTTTTTGCCGGACCCGGAGCGTTTTGCTCTTGCTTCTCAACATGAGGTTTTGTAACTACGCGGGAAACGATATTTGTATGAGCCAGAAAGAAGCAATCCAACTGTTTGGTGACAGGAAAATATGAACCGCATGGGACGAGGAAGAAGAAAAGTGGTATTTCTCTGTAGTTGATGTTGTGGGCGCTCTCACCGACCAGCCAACGCCAAAAAGAGCTAGTACATATTGGGCTGTATTAAAGAATCGACTTAAGAAAGAAGGAGCCGATGAGTTGATTACAACTTGTAAGCAACTTAAATTAAAAGCAGCCGATGGGAAGCCGTATCCAACGGATGTGGCTGATTTCCAAGCACTTTTCCGCATTATCCAATCCGTCCCGTCTGCCCTAAAGACTAAAAGAGAAAAGGCCTGGTTCCGTTAAGGTTCCAGGTCTTTCGTCTTATTACATCCGTCACCCTTACAAAACTGTCTATATTGGCGCAGGTCCGAAAAAAGTGGCAGGACTCGCGCCACCAGAATGCTGTAGAAGGCCGATTTGCGGCTCCGGTCACGGCAACATTATCGGACCTGCGCCAAAAGTGACTCAAATAAAAGCCAATAGGGCGCCTGCGGGCGCCGAGGCGGACGGCTGCGAAAATCTGAATCCGCAGAGTTCGCGAGGACGATGCCAGAGCCTTTTCTTTGTCTTCGCGGCTGAAAAAGGATGGAAGCGAAGGAAAAACTGTTCGCGAGGACAACGATGCGACCGTCCCGTAGTCTTCGCGCACAGAAATGAACGGAAATGAGAGGAATGGCGGAGATGAAACTCCCCCTCCTCGGGCAAACGAAGACAGGCCGGCGAATGCCAGCCTGTCTCGTGCCCGAGGCGGGACTCGAACCCGCACGCCTTTAAGGGACAATGGATTTTGAGTCCATCGCGTCTACCATTCCGCCACTCGGGCAAAGGCGAGTGCAAAGGTATCTAAAAAATCGATAATTTCAAACTGTCGATTCTTTTGCGTATCTTCGTAATCTACAACCCGACGATTATGATTTGCACAACCCTGCAGCACAAATCCTTCAAGGAGATAATGGCCCTGCTTCCCCAGCTGGAGATGGCAGAGATACGGCTCGACCTCTGCTCCCTGAGCGACAGCGAAATCGAAGAACTGTTCGGCCAGACCGACATCCCTCTGATCGCCACCTGCAGGGCAGCAAAGGACTCTTCATGGGCCGAGGCGGAGCGGCAACTAACAACCGCCGTTCGCGCCGGCGCGCGGTTCGCCGACCTGGAGATCGAGGCGCCGCCGGAGTTCAGCCGCCGCTTCCAGAAGCTTTGCCGCGAGGCCGGCACCGAACTCATACGCTCCTATCATGACTACGTCGGAACGCCGGACGAAAAAGGCCTCCAGATGGCCCTGGCGCGCTGTTTCCGCTACGGCGCCGACATCGCTAAGATCGTCACCGCCTGCCATACTCCGGAAGACGCAGCCCGCATTGAGAGCCTCTACAGCGTCATCCTCGAAGACATAGATTCCCTGCAGGGGCGCCTGATCGCCTTCGGAATGGGCGAGGCCGGCCGCAGCACGCGGCTCGAGTGCCTCCGGCGCGGCGCGCCATTCACCTACGCCGCCCTCAGCAAGGCGGAAGTGAGCGCCCCCGGGCAGCCTACCACCGATGAGCTTGACGAACAGATATACGGCGACGCCCGTGGCTTCCACCGCGCCGGCATACGCATGCCCGCGTCGAAGAGTTTCGCCCAGCGCGCCATCATCGCCGCCGCACTCGCCGAAGGCACGTCGCACCTTTACGGCTACACCCCGTGCGAGGACAGCGAGGCCGCGCTTCAGGTGGCCCGTTCCATCGGCGCCAGCGTCGACCAGGACGGCTCCACGCTCACCATCACCGGCATCGGCCCCATCACCCATGACCTCGGCCTGGAGCTGCTGAACGTCGGCGAATCGGGGCTGCTGGCCCGCCTGTGCGTCCCGGTACTGTCGGCCATCAACGGCACCCCCTTCTCGCTCGAGGGCTACGGCACCCTCACCCGCCGCCCGATGAACGCGGCAGCATCCATCATGGCGGCGTTCGGCGTGCTTATCAACAACCTCGACGAGAGCGGCTCCAAAGAGATCCACGTGCCCCTCAACGTTCGCGGACGCCTCATTCCCGGCAACGCCGAAGTCAGCGGTGCAGGCGGCTCGCAGCTCATTTCCGGCCTGCTTATGGCGCTCCCGCTGTGCGCCAAAGACAGCGACCTGCACGTCAGCGAGCCGAAGAGCATCCCGTATATGTACATCACCCTCGACGTGCTGCGGCACTTCGGCATCAGCACCCGCAGCGAGATGGAGGGCGACGCCGAAATGCTGGAGGGGGAAGACTGGGGAGGCTGCACCGGCATCAGCTTCAAGGTGCGCGGAGGACAGAGCTACCGGGCCGCCGACCTCGACATCGAAAGCGACTGGAGCGCCGCCGCAGGCTTCCTGGTGGCCGGCGCAGTGTTCGGCAGCGCCGAAATCGAGGGCCTCGACATGAAGTCTGTGCAGGCCGATATCGCCATCATCGACGTGCTGGTAGAGGCCGGAGCGCAGGTGTCGCAGCTCGAAGACGGCACCGTGTGCGTGAAGCGGGCCCCGCTAGAGGGCTTCAGCTTCGACCTCAACCACGCCCCCGACCTCTTCCCGGCAGTGGCGGTGCTCGCGGCGTTCTGCGCCGGCGAGAGCCGCATCGCGGGCCTCGGACGGCTTGCCGTCAAGGAGTCTGACCGCGCCACGGCAATCATCGAGATGCTGCAGCAGATGGGCGTCGAAGCCGCTGCGGAAGGCGACGTGCTGGTAGTGCAGGGCGAGAGCTGGACAAGCCGCCTGCTGAACGGACGCCTCCTGAAGGGCGGCGCTCACACCTCGCGTCACGACCACCGCATGGCCGTGGCCCTTGCTGTTGCTGCGCTCGGCGCCGACAGCCCCGTCCAAATCGACGACACCGCCTGCGTCGCCAAGAGTTTTCCCGACTTTTTTGAGATATTCAACTGACATCAACGCATATGAAAAGATTATTCTACCTGGCCGTGGCACTCATGGGAATATGTTCCCTTGCCTCCTGCCAAAAGGACTACGGCAGCCTGGACGGAACATCCTGGACCATAGACCATTATGAAGACCTGTTCAAAGGTTCCGTCCTGTATACGGACACCGTGGAAGGCAGCATCGCCCCCGAGATCATCGACGATGAACTGAACCTGTACATAGACCTCGACGCCTGGAATGCCACCGGATACTACAATCCCGAAGAGTACAAGATCGTCAAAAGCACCGACAAAGAACTTGTGGTGGATATCTACTACACGGAATTGCCCGACGTAAAGAAAAAGAATGTCACAGAAATGGACACATTCATGGGCGTCAAAATCTATGGATCCGCCGAAGTCTATGTCTACTTCAACTCCCGCGGCGTAGCGGTGGACCTGGGCGTCGACACCGATGCCGACGGCAACGAATACTACTACGACACCACCCGCCTGTACTGCAAGCCAAGATAATTGCCTGTTAAGAAATTATTTGTACTTTTACTCCAACAAATCATACTGACCATGAAAAAGACTGTATTAGCAATCATGTGCGTTGCGGCTCTGGCCCTTTGCGCATGCGGCAACCAGGGCGGCAAGAAAGCCAAGGACGACGGCAAGGTCGACGCCGAAAAGGTAGCCGAAAAGATGATCCAGAAGGCCTTCGAAGGCGAAAAGTATTCCAAGGAGGCCGCCGAGTACTACTTCCTCAAGAACGAGGGCATCAAGTTCGCAGACCTCGCTCCCGAGTACGCGCTCAACGAGACCAGCAAGTACACCTACTACGGCGACGAGCATGACGCACTCGCAAACTTCAAGATCCAGGACGGCGACACCTACACCAAGGAGCAGCACATCGAGAACGTGCGCAGGATCTACGCCGTAACCAAGAAGGCGGCCGACAACGGAATCAACGTGTACGGCTTCGAAGACAAGAGCATCAAGGACGAGGCCATGGCCGAGAAAGACCTCGAGCAGATGATCCAGGACAACAACGGCACAAAGATCTTCGGCATTGAGATCTACATCGGCAGCTACGGATGGTCATTCCTGAAGAACGGCGAACTCCACCGTTGCGAAATCAGCCTCCTCGAAAAGGACGACGTGAAGCTGGGCTATTCCGTGAAGATGTACAAGGGCCTCCAGAAGAGCATGGATGAAACTTTGAAGGAAGCCGAAAAGGCCCTCGAAGACCCCGAGGTCCAGAAGCAGCTGGAGAAGGCCCTCAAGGACGCAGCAAAGTAATACACACTGAAACAATCTTGTATTATGGCATCAATTCTTGATTTGATTTCGGGCCAGGTAGGCGCCGTAGCCGGAAATGTGAACATTCCCGCAAACATCAAGGACCAGGTCCTTGGAGGCCTCTCCAACTCAGTTCTCGGAAGTCTTACTCAAACCGTGGCACGTCCCGGCGGAGTCGACTTGATCCAGCAGCTCCTTACCGGCAAGGCCGACGCAGCCAAGTCCCCCGTGACCGCGCTCGCATCCCAGCTCTTCAGCAACAACGTCCTCAAGAAGCTCAACCTGGGCCAGCTGGCCCCCACCCTTCTCGCCCTTGTTCCCCAGGTGATGGGAAGCCTCGGCAAGATTGTCAAGGACCAGGACGGTGACGGTGACATCGATTTCAACGACCTCATCACCGCCCTCAAGGGCAACTCCGGAGCAAGCTCCGGCATCCTGGGCGCCGCCAAGGGTATCCTCGGAAGCATCCTCGGCAAATAAGCCGCAGACAATCAACGACTTAAAGAATGACCTCCGGGAAAATTTCCCAGAGGTCATTTCGTAAGTATCTGTAAGTCAACGCCCAGACGGCGCAGGACTACCTACAGCAGGTGGAAACCTACGGTGAGGCCGGCCATCACGATGCTCACCATGCTCATGAGCTTGATGAGGATGTTCAGCGAAGGGCCGGAGGTATCCTTGAACGGGTCGCCCACGGTGTCGCCCACGACGGTGGCGTGGTGGCACTCGGAGTTCTTGCCGCCGAGGTGGCCTTCCTCAACGAACTTCTTGGCATTGTCCCAGGCACCGCCGGAGTTGGACATGAACACTGCCAGCACGAAGCCTGCGCCGAGTCCGCCGATAAGCAGACCGAGAACGCCGGCAACGCCGAGCACCACGCCGACCAGGATAGGAACGATGATGGCGAGCAGTGCCGGGCCGAGCATCTCGTGCTGTGCGGCCTTGGTGGAGATCTCCACGCAACGCTTGTAGTCGGGAGTGCCCTCACCGGTGAGGATGCCCTTGATCTCGCGGAACTGACGGCGAACCTCGACCACCATCTTGGAGGCGGCGCGGCCCACTGCGTTCATGGTGAGACCGCAGAACAGGAATGCCATCATGGAGCCCACGAACACGCCCGCAAGAACGGTCGGATTCATCAGGGACACGTTGAAGTTGCTCAGGATATCCAGAATCGAGGCCTCTGCAGCCTTTACCTGGCCTGCAACGCCGGCGATATAAGCGCCTGACCTCTCGAGAGCAATCTTGATCTCCTCAATGTAGGAGGCAAGCAGCGCGAGGGCGGTAAGTGCGGCGGAGCCGATTGCGAAGCCCTTGCCGGTGGCAGCGGTGGTGTTGCCGAGGGCGTCGAGCACGTCGGTGCGCTCGCGGACCTCAGGCTCCAGCTCGCTCATCTGGGCGTTGCCGCCTGCATTGTCGGCGATGGGGCCGTAAGCGTCGGTGGCGAGGGTGATGCCGAGGGTGCTCAGCATGCCCACTGCAGCGATTGCCACGCCGTACAGGCCCTTGGACAGGGCGGCGGCGGTCATCATGTTCTGCACGTCGAAGCCGATGGCGAAGAGGTATGCCAGCACGATGGCGCACACGATGGCGATCACCGGGATGGCGGTGGAGATCATACCGAGTCCCACGCCGTTGATGATGACGGTAGCGGGACCGGTCTTGGATGCCTCAGCCAGCTTCTGGGTGGGCTTGTATGAGTGCGAAGTGTAGTATTCGGTAGCCTTTCCGATCACGACGCCTGCAAGGAGGCCTGCGACCACGGAGCAGCTGAAGTGCCACCAGTCGTTGTTCTGGGTGCCGAAAACGAGCGCCAGGATGCCGAAGGTGGCCACGCCGCTGAGGATGGCTGCGAGGTTGGTGCCGAAGCTCATGCTCTTGAGCAGCTGGCCCATGCCGGCGCCTTCCTTGGTGCGGACGGTGAAGATGCTGACGACGGAGAGCACCACGCCCACTGCTGCGATGAGCATGGGAGCGATGATGGCCTTGGTCTGCATCTCGGGGCCCGCCATGTAGAATGCGGACGCGCCGAGCGCCATGGTGGAGAGGATGGAGCCGCAGTAGCTCTCATAGAGGTCGGCGCCCATGCCGGCCACGTCGCCCACGTTGTCGCCCACGTTGTCGGCGATGGTGGCGGGGTTGCGGGGATCGTCCTCGGGGAGG